>JASEHB010000108.1 GCA_030018745.1 Desulfatibacillaceae bacterium
AGATTATTGTTTAGATGGGGTGTCAAAGTTCGGAGGACAACAGGCAAATAAAAATTGACAGGGTCGTTGGTTAGCAAGATAATATTTCGCCTATCGGCAATTTGACATCCACTGCAAAATGAAAAAGGAGAAAAGGGTTCATGAAATTTGCAGCCTCTTTGATTTTGGGACTTGGAATTGCGTTTTTTCTGTGTCCGATTGTTTCAGCCTGTGCAGCCCAACCTGCACAGATGGAAAACCTTGCAGATTTTTCCGACAAGGTTTTTGCCGTTCCGTCAGGAACAGTTGCAGACAAGCTTGTCCTTTCAAGATTTCCTGATGCAAAATTCAAGTATTTTGACAATGTTATGGATGCAGCCCTTGCGGTGGCCGAAGGGCAGGCAGATGCTGCTGCCTATGACGAGCCGATTTTGAAGATAATTGCCGCAAGGAACAGTGCCCTTGTGCTGCTGCCGGAAATGATAACTGTGGATGACTACGCTGTGGCTGTAACCATTGACAACAATGAGCTTAAAAGCACCATTGACATGGTGATAGCCAGGCTCAAAGAAAGCGGCGAGTACGGCAACATGATTTCCCGCTGGTTTCCGGCAGATGGCTCTGTGGGGCAACTGGCCGATGCCCCTGCCAATACCGGGACAGGTGTTTTAAGGCTTGGCACGGCTGCCATTACCGAGCCGTTTTCCTTTGTTGACGATAAGGGCCTTGTTACAGGCTTTGACATTGAGCTGGCGCAGCACATTGCCAACAGGCTTGGAAAAAAGCTGGAGGTCATCAACATGGGTTTTTCAGAGATGATTCCCGCCCTGCTTGCAGGCGAAGTTGACATGATTGCAGCCTGCATAACCGTAACACAGGAAAGAGCGCAGAAAGTGCTTTTCTCTGCACCTTACTACACCGGGGGCATAGCTGCGCTTGTGCGCGCGCCACAGGCCAGATAGCCTTGGGCTTATGATAAGGAAGAAACCGGCAGCAGCAATTCACCCTGGCGCATAACAATTTTTAAATAAACAGGTGATGTAATGAACAAAAAATTATTGCGGATTCTGCTTGCGTCATTTGTTGTGCTTTTTGCAGGATATTCTTTAAGTCTGGCAGAAGATTACTCAAGGCCCGTAACGCCTGATGAGGTGGAAGCCTTTGTGGACAGTGCTGTGGAATATGCGCTTGCCAACGGAAAGGAAATTGCGCTTGCTGAGTTCATGCGTCAGGACGGCCCTTTTGTGCGGGGCAACCTCTATATTTTTGCCTACGACTTTGAAGGGAAGGTCCTTTCCCACGGCGGTCAGCCGGAACTGGTGAACCAAAACCTTATTGAAAAGACCGACACGGATGGCAAGAAGATAATCCGTGAACTCATCGGCTTGGCGCTCAAAGGCTCCGGCTGGCTTCGCTATAACTGGGAGGATCGCCTTACACGCACCATAAGGCCCAAGCTGGGTTATGTGAAAAAGGTGGATGACTCATGGTGGCTTGGCTCTGGCCTTTACGAAGATGAAATGAGCCAGGATTGACAAAAATAAAGGGCAGGGGGGCTGCACCTTGAACCGGAAGGCAGGCTTTACGGAAAGGTGTTGGCCCCTACCCTGTTATCCCCAGTTGGTGCAAAAGCCACATCCCCCCTTTGGCCACCGGAAGCTAACCGCGTCCTGACCGCAGGCATACCAGCAAGAGGCACACTCCATGCAGGTGGCAAGCGTCTTCACACGGGCCTTGCCATCCCGGATCTCAAAGCACCCGCCAAGGCACACCTTCACGCAGTCACCGCAGCCCGCGCACAGACTTTTTTTCACGGACACAAACCGGCCCGCTCCGGCCACCCAGTCCACCCCAGGAAGCACTTCTTTTTTTGCTCATTTACCGGCTCCTTTCGGTGGAATCCCCGCCCGGCGCAGCCGGGTCCCCGTTCACCAGGGCTTTCAGAAAGGCTTCACCAAGACGCTTGGCAAAGGAGCCTCCTGGTTTCATCAGTTGTCCCCTTTTTTGATCCCGCTTCTTGCGTCATCGCAAGGCTCGTTGTCATCGGAAAAGCGGTATTGTTCGGCCACGGTCTGCTTTGTGCAGACGGGCAGTTCCTCGATCATCGCTTTTCCGCAACAATCCGGCGCTTCTCCCTTGTTTGACTCCAGGGAGATAGTTTTTCCGCATTCGGAACACTTGTAGTTGCGTTTCTGGGTCATTGGCCTGCTGCTCCTTTCCAATGGAGTTCACTTCTGTTCCAGGTTCTTCCCCGAACTTATCCGCACCTGTTTGCCCTGCTTTTGCGCTTTCCCGCTCTCTTTTGGAAATTGGTGTTTCAAAAGTTTTGCGTTCATGGCTGCAATGATGGCGGAAAGATTTATGATAATGGTTCCTATGGCAGGCGCATGAGAAAGCCAAAGGGGGCCATTGCCAACGGCACATTGTCATCGGCACCGATACTCGAACATAGCATAACATGCTTAAGTTGCAAGAATAAACTCGCAAAAGCAACTCGCTTTGGACTTGATGGCGCGGGCGCCTCTTGCCTAAACAGGCCCTTTTCCTCTATAAATCAGGCATGAGGCCTTCCCCTCATCGAGGCGCCATGCAAAAAGAAGGTAAAAACCTCCGTCCCTTGTGGATCAAAGCCCTTTGGGCAACCCTGGCCGCTGGGACGCTGGCCCTTATTTTGCTTTTCGGGGCGCTTGTCCTGCTGGCTGCCCGGCCCGATATTGCCGTGCCACATATCAACCGCCTGCTTGACGCGGGCCAGGGCAAGGGAGGCATAGAGACCCTGGAGCTTGGCTTTTTCCCTCCCCGCATTGTTGCCAAAAATTTCAACATGGAGCAAAGGGGCTGGAGCCTTGATCTTGACCACCTGTCAATCCTTCCGGACATAAAAGCCTACTTTGATAAAGGCCCCTGGCTGGGCCGGGTGGAGGCCAGAGGGCTTTATCTGACAATCAGGCCAGCGGAAAAAGGTACCCCCTCCTCTCCAAAAACAGAGCCATCATGGGCAGGCCCCCTGCAATGGCTCTTTGCCATGCGAGAGGCGGATATAATTGTGGAGAGCCTTTCCGCCCCTGCCGGGCATGGCGCTTTTTCCCTTGCAGCAATGCATATTCAAATTCAGCCTCAAAGCGAAGATTCCCGGCTTCTGGATATTTTGGGAGACATTGCCTACAAGGGGCCGCAAGAAAGCTCGCTTGAGATTTTTTGCCACATAACAGGCTCTTTTGACAGGGAAAACAAGCTTGATGCCCGCATGGAGATTTCCGAGGGCCTTTTGGATTTTGCCAGTTACAAGGCCGGGCTTGTGGCAGGGGCAAATCTGTCCATGAGTCCGGAACAGGTTGATATTGCAGACCTTGCACTTATTGTTCAGCCGGGCGAAAACCCGCCCGGCAAGGCTGCCTGGCCCGGCGGAACCTTTGAGCTTTTCGGGCAGGGCTTTATGGAAATTGGCAGCCGACAAGTCTCTTTCACCCTTAAAAAGCTTGAGGCCGGAAGCTGGCTGTCTGCCTTTGGGCAGCTTTCCGGGCAACTGCCAGACGGGCTTTCCGGTGTCATCCAGGGCAATGTGGCGGATACCGCCCTGGTGCTGGATGCTGCAAGGCCCCTTTTGCCCCAAAGTGCAGGCAGCCTGAAACTTGCCGGGCAAATTCCCTTCGAGCTGCGCCTCAATCCGTCAGATAGCGGCCAGGAGGCTTTGCTCTGGCTGTGGCCCGAAAACCTTGAGCTTGGTTTTGATGGCCAAAAGGCGTCAATCTCCGGACGCCTGGAAGGAGCAGGGCCTCTGGCCGGGCCTTATGGGTTTAACGGGCTTATGGAGGGCACGGCATCCATCAGCCGTGGCGACTGGGCTGTCAACGACCTTGTTTTTTCCCTTCCCTTTGAAGGGGATACCACCCTTGTAAAGCTGCCGGAGATCCGGCTTGAAACATCGCAAAACAGCATTACCCACAAGGGCAAAGCCGTTCCGGTCGGCTTGCTGTCAATCCTTACAACAGCCAGTGCAGGCAGGGATGAGCTGCGCTTGAACCAGGCAAGGATTTCTTCTTCCAGGCTTGGAGCAGCCGATATTTCCGCCCTGCTCAAGGGCAACGACTATTCCTTCACCTTTGTCGGCATAGGCTGGCAGGCACAGGAAATGGCCGCCCTTGCAGCCTTTTTTACAAAAATGCCGGTGGAGGACTGGATTCTTGAAGGCCCTCTTGGGGTAACAGGCTCGTGGAGCAACACCAGTGGAGTCGCCATAGATGTGGCCATGACCGGGCTTTCATTTAGCTCGCCCGATGGACGGGGCATGGGCCAGGACCTTGCAGGCAGCCTTACCTTTTCTTTTGGTCCAACTTCAAAAGAGCCTGTTGATGCGCGCCTTAACATCAACAAGGGCGAAGGGCTTTGGGACACCATTTACCTGGATTTTGGCGCAAACCCTGTGCGGACCTCCTTTGCGGGAAAGGTGCAGGCCAACAGTTTACAGGACGGGCGCTGGTGGATAGAGATAGGAAAAATGGGAAGCCTGGAAATAGCAGGCAAGGCCCAAAAAAAAGGAAGCTCCTGGGATTTTGACCTTGATGCAAAGGCCAAAAATCTGGACATTGCGCCCCTTTTTGCGACCTTTGTGCGGGAATCAATAGCCCTGAAAACTCCCTCAATGGCGGATTTGAAAATCTCCGGGCAGGCCGGGGCGCAAATGAAGGTAAAAAGGCAGGGCAGCCAGGTGGGGATTCTGGGCGCTGTTGAGCTTGCCGATGGAAAGCTTGGCTTTGGCAGCGATGCCCCGCTCATCAAGGGCCTGGGGCTTGCCCTTCCCCTTAAATACACCTGGGGCGGCGCTTCCTATCTTTCAGATGCCCCTCTTTCCTGGGGCCGCCTCACCGCAGAAGCCATAAGCCTGAAAACCGGGGCGATGGAAAACCTGAATATGGCAATGGCCCTGTGGGAAAATCGCCTGCTGGTGCGCGATGCGCTTGACATACCGATTTACAATGCAAAGCTTTACATTGACGGCATTGAGGTAAAAGACGCCCTTTCAAGCGATTTTGCCGCCTCTTTCAACGCCCGCTTGGGTCCCGTGGATTTTTCGACAATTCCTGCAGGCAGCATCAGCCTTGCAGGCTATGCGGGGGGCGATCTTGGCCGGGTGACAGTCAATTCCCAATTGGCATCCGTAGAAAAGGGCCTTGAAGGAAGGCTCTTTGGAGGCAGCCTCACCCTTAAGAATCTGGCTGTGGCCCGCCCCCTGGAAAGCGGGCGGACAATTGTGGGCCAAGCGCGGGTGAGCAAAATGGATCTGTACGAATTTTCAACAGCCCTGGGCCTGGGAGTTGTAACAGGGCAGGTGGATGTTTCGGCAGATAACCTTGCCATTGCCCACGGGCAGCCAGTTTCATTTGACCTTGAAATGCGCTCCACGACGGATGTCAGCCGCCAGCGCCGCGTGAGCCTTGCTGCAGTGGACTCCATTTCCGTGCTTTCCTCCGGGGCCGGGGTGGGCAGCCTTGGGGCCGGGCTTCTTTACGGCTTTTTTGATGAATTCCCCTACAAGGAGCTTGGCTTTTCCTGCACCCTTGTCAACGATGTTTTTTCCGTGCGCGGCCTTATTACCGAAGACGGGGTGGAATACCTTGTCAAAAAGCCTTTTTTGCGGGGTATCAATGTTATAAATCGTCAAAGAGAGAACAATATTGCGTTTTCTGATATGCTTCAGCGGCTCAAGCGGGTTTTGGGCAGCAAGGGCGAGCCGGAAAACAGCGGCGGAACAAACTAGAGGAGGATGCGCCATGAAAAAGCCTTCCGTATTTCAAACAGCTCTTTTTGCCCTGCTTGTGTTTGCAGGGGCCTGCGTCACGGTCAACATCTACTTTCCTGCGGCCCAGGTGCAGAAGGCTGCCGAGCAGATTGTTGACGAGGTTTACCAGGGGGGGGTACTGCCGGATGTACAAACCGGAAAAATTGCCCCTGTCCTGAAGCGTTTTCTGGCCCTTGTGGGGCCGGCATCCGCCCATGCCCAGGACAGCCAGGCCGCCACTTCCGTGAGCAATGCCAGCATTCGGGTGGAAAAGGACATAATCACCGCAAACCATGAGCAGTTGAAGCCCCATTACCAGAGCGGGGCTGTGGGCATACAAAATGACGGCTACATAACCGTGCGCAGCACACAGGGCCTTGCCATACGCGATGTGGCCACCCTGCGGCGGCTTGTGGATGCGGACAACCAGGCCAGAAAGCGCCTGTACGCGGCTGTTGCCCAGGCCCTTGAAATAGAGCCTGGCGAGCTTGACAAGGTTGCCGCAATTTTTGCGGACCAGTGGCGCGAAAAAGCCCCTTCCGGCTGGTGGATTCAGGATGGCCAGGGCAATTGGAGCGCAAAACCATAAAGCACCATCAACACAACAGGCAAAAAAACTGGTTTTATTTTATGAGGCATAAAACAATTGGTATTGGGATTGCGCTTGCCCTGGCGCTTTTGCTGGGGCAGGCAGCAGGCGGGTTTTTGCGCCCCTGCGCGGGAGCCGTGGCGGCAGACCCCTCCATGACAGCGCTGATGCTGGCCGCCAAAACCGGAGATTACCACGCCCTGGTGCGGGAGTTGGGCAAAAACCCGGATCTGGAGGCCACAAACAGCGATGGCGACACTCCCCTGCTTCTGGCGGTTGGGGAAGGCCACATGCTTCTTGCCACCACCCTCATTGAGGCAGGGGCCAATGTCAACGCCCAGGACGGCAGATACGGCTTCAGCCCCCTGATGCTTGCTGCGTCCCAGGGCATTGTTCCCCTCATGCAAAAGCTTGTGCAAAGCGGCGCGCAGATAAACGCCCGCAGCATAAGGGGGCAGAGCGCCCTTTATCTGGCTGCATTCAAAGGGCATTACGAGGCAGCGGAATTCCTTATAAACGCCGGGGCGGAAATAAATGCAAGGGACGAGGTTGGCCAGACCCCCCTTTACCTTGCCGCAGCCTACGGCCACAACAATCTTGTTTCCCTGCTCCTAACAAAGGGGGCTGACCCCAATATCCTTTCCGGCCCGGAAAAAAAGACCCCGCTCATAATAGCCTCTGCTGCAAACCAGGCCCAAACCGTACAAAAGCTTCTGGAGCACCGCACCAGCGTTCATCTGGCAGACAATGACGGCATGACAGCCCTCATGTGGGCCGCATCCCAGGGGTTTTACGAGATATGCCGGATGCTGCTCATGGCAGGGGCAAGCTTTGACATTCCCGACAACGAGGGCCGCTCCGCCCTTGCCTGGGCAGCCCAGAACGGGCATGGCGAAATCGTGGCCCTAATGCTGGGCAGCTCATCCCGATAACAAAACAGGTTTTAAAACAGGCCCAATTGCAAAACCAAAAATATTTGCCAGGGAGGGGCTTTTTTCAAAAATGCCCTCCCCTTTCGCACCCACCATCAAAAGTTTTTGGATAATTATAACAAGTAGTTGTGTTGGCTATGAAACTTAAGCCCCAACTCTGATATAGCCGCCCTTTAGCGCCCAGGAAAATGTTGGATATTTCCGGTATGCAGTTAACTTTAACACACCGCATATATTATATTTTTAAGGCACATGACTT
>JASEHB010000109.1 GCA_030018745.1 Desulfatibacillaceae bacterium
AAGGGCGTCAAGGGGCCTATCGAACATCAACATTCTGTAATGATTAAATAACTATAATTTATGCACATCATTGTATCTGGTTGAAAATGGTGCTTTTGGGCACATGTTTCCGGTCGAAATGTCCCTAAATAATGAAAACTTAATCCTTTTTCCCCATACTTTTTGGGGTGCTGTCCAGAAAAATCCACTGGCCGAGGCCCAAAGCCCGCGAACTCTCCCCCAACAGGCACAAAGCAGGCAACAGGCGGAATTAAGAAATTGTTTTGCGCTTTCAAGGGAATATACTCCACTTTTTTAATCTCATTTTCTTCCTTTATTTCAGCTTGTTGCAGCCGTTAAACACGGCGGGCGGCCTTTATGGTGGTAAAAAAGTGGATAATTTGTGGGTAAAAAGCTTCCTGCCGCCTTGCAGGGCATTTTTGCATATCAAAAAGCCGGGACATCAAAAACCGGCCCCTGCAAGCGCCTTGACTGCAAAAAGTTTGTCCGCAGCCTTTTATTGAAATGCAGTTTGGTATAAACAAAGTGGCTGGAAGTGGGTAAAAATGGAAATGGTGCAGAAAGCCGGGTGCCGGGGGCTTATGGCTGACAGCGAAGACAGGCGCGACAAGGGCCAGATTGTGAAAATAGCCGGGCTTGCATATTGCAGGACGCCCTTTGGCCTGGTGTTTGTGCCCTCTGCCCGGCCAGGGGGCCGCAAGCACGATTGCGCGGACTGCAAGGAATGCGCCTTTTGCAGCGATGACCGCTGCGGCGTTTGCCGCAGGGAGCAAAAAGGCCCCTGATGCCATTGGGAGCGATTGCCTTAAAAAAGCATTTTTGGGACAAGCGTTCCCCTTGCCTTGGAAGGTCTGCCCAGACCAAAGGCTTCCAGCCTGCGGTTTAAAGGGGTGTGTGCGGTGAAAAATCTTTTATTCCATTTTTCCCCACAAAAAACCGATTTTCAAGCCATAGAAGCTGGTTGAATTTTCAATAAGCGCTTTTGGGGGAGGTTTTTTTATTTTGAAGGCATTGATGGAGGACATCATCGCCCGTTTTGGCGGGCGGCTGGCTGGCTCAGTTGAGGAGAAGCACGCGCAGGAATACCTGGCCCAAAAGATGGAGGCCTTTTGCAGCAGGGTTGTTACTCAGCCCTTTGCAGCGCCCATGGAGTCCATGCACGGAGCGCTGAAGCTCTTTACAATAGGCTTTCTTTTAAGCCTGGCCCTTTACTGGGCAAGCCTGCCCCTGGCCTTTGCGCTGGCTGTTGCCAATGCGGTATTGCTTGTCGGCCATTTTTTGACCTATCGCTACTGGCTGGATGGGCTTTTCAAAAAAACGCCTTCAACCAATGTGTTAGGCATTGTGGAGCCTAAAAACACCACGCGCTCCGTGCTTGTTGTTGCAGGGCACACGGATTCCACAACAGAATACTGGTGGTGGTACCGCTTCAAGGAGCTGGGGGTTGGTTTGAGCCTGGGCTGTGCCGGAGTAATTTTGCTGCTGCCTGCCTTCATGCTCCTGCACCTTATTGCAGGGGGTGCAGATGCCCCCTGGATTTTTAAAGCCTACTGGTGGGTATTTGCCCTGCTCTCCCCCATTGGCGTGGTGGCTTTTTTCATGCGCTCAAAGCTGGTTGTGCCCGGCGCACAGGATAACCTTTCCGGCATAACTGTGGCTTATGAAACCGGCAGGGCCTTGGCCGCCAAAACCCGTGCAGACAAAGCGCCTGGGCTTGAAAACACCCTTCTTGTGGTGGCGGCCTTTGGGGCCGAAGAAGCAGGCCTGCGCGGATCCGCCGCTTTTGTGGAGGAATTTGGCCCGGCTTTAAAAAGCCTTCCCTGCGTGTGCCTTAATTTTGACGGCATCATGCGCCAAAAGGATTTGCGCATAATTGACACGGAGATTTTCCCCCTTGTGCGCTATCCCAAAAGTGCTGTGAACAGGCTTAAAAAGGCATTCGGCAAATGCGGCCAGAAGCCCCTTTGCGGGCCGCTGCCCTTCGGGGCCACGGACGCCGCAGCCTTTGCCATGAAGGGCCTTGATGCGGTGAGTGTTATCGGCCTTTCCAACACAAAGCTCGATTACAGCTACCACACCCGGCTGGACACGCCCGACCGGGTGGAGGAAAGCGCCCTTGAAAAGGCTGTGGAAATTGCCGTGGAGTTTGCAAAGGACTGGGACAAATCGCATTAAAATCCCAAAAGGAGTTGCCCACCAAAAAAAATATGCTATTTTGCATGGGGCAGGCACAAAATCCCTAAAAGGGAATTTTACTCCAATAATTTCCACTTTCTTTTTCTTATTGGCCTGCGCTTTAAATTACAGGGGGACAATTGAGCATGGAAGAAGCCAAATACACGGTCATTTTTCTTGGGCCTGCCCCTGGCAAGGACCCGGAGCAGGTGCGCCAGAACCTTGGGATTCTCTTTAAAAAGGAACCGCGCCAGCTTGGGCGCTTTTTTTTGGGCAAGCCTGTTACAGTTAAGGAAAATGCGGATTTTGCCCAGGCTGAAAAGTTCAGAACCGCCCTGGAAAAGGCCGGGGGCCTTGTGGAAGTGGAAAAGATTGAGCCTGAACTTTCCCTGGAGGACGAGCCGGTTCTTGAGCTTGATTCCTCTGACGAGGCTGCGCCCCAGGTACCCAAGATGAACTGCCCCAAATGCGGCTTTCTTCAGGATCGCTCCGAAACCTGCGCCCAGTGCGGCATATCCTTTGCCGATTATTACAGGCAAAGCCAGCCCGATGAAGATGCCCTGCCCCCCCAGAAAGACAAGGACAACTATCCCAAAATAGATGTCATATACATCCCACCAAAGAAAACGGGCGTAAAGCGCGTAATAAAGCTTCTGGTTCTTCTCATACTTGCAGGGGTTTTATGGACAACCTTTAACAGCCAAGTGCGCGAAAGGGATGAAACACCCCTGCCAAACCCGGATGCAACCATTGAGGAGCTTTTGCCCCGCGACCCGGCGCGCATACTTGCCCGCAGCGAGCGGGCATTGAACAACCCCTGGAGTTCCCGCTTTTTCCTGGCAGACCTTGATGGAATGCGCCACCCGGTTGTGGATGAGCTTTCCATTTATTTCCGCTTTGCAAGTATTGCAAAAAGCCTTGCAGGGGCAAAAACACTTGTTCTGCTGAACTTTTCGGAGCTGGACAAGATGCCCGGCGGCCTTGTGCTTGATGCGATATTGATTGATGTGGCCGACAAGGCCATACGGGGCACCATAAGCATAATCTCCCAGAATCCGGACGACCAGCACCCCAACGGCCATACCTTTGTGCTGGCAGACCCCTTTGGCCCCACAGAGCAGGAGGAAATGAGCCTTTCTCGCAGCCGGATGATAACAAAGCTGGCAAAGCTGGCCATCCGCAGCCGGTGAGTTGACTTGCCAGGGGCTTTGATGTAATCCGCTTTCTGCAAAAAAAGAGTTTTTGCTTTTTGGCTTATTTTTGTTCTTAAAAGAAAGGAAGTTTGGCAATGATTGAGCGCACCCTTTCCATAATCAAGCCTGACGCAGTTAAAAAGAATGTGATTGGCAAGATTGTGGATCGTTTTGAAAGCCAGGGCATTCGTATTGCAGCCATGAAGAAGTTGCAGCTTACCCTTGAGGAGGCAAAGGCCTTTTACGCGGTTCATAAAGAGCGGCCTTTTTATGAAAGCCTCACCCAGTTCATGACCTCCGGGCCTGTGGTGGTTATGGTGCTTGAAGGCGAGAGCGTTATTGCCAAAAACCGTGCCATAATGGGCGCAACAAATCCGGCCCAGGCAGATCCGGGCACCATTCGGGCCGACTTTGCAAGCAATGTGGAGCAGAATGCGGTGCACGGCTCGGACGCCCCGGAAACCGCTGCCCAGGAAATTGCCTTCTTCTTTTCCGGCAGGCAGCTCATAGGATGAGTTGCCCGGCTGTGGACCCGGCCCGTGTGGCAGTTGTGCTTGTGGGCACAAAGGTCTCGGAAAATGTCGGCTCAACAGCCCGCGCAATGGCCAACCTGGGCTTTTCCAGGCTTATTCTTGTTGCCCCCAAAAATCTGGATCTGAACCGGGCCGCCATGACAGCCACCCGTGGCGGCCTGGATATTCTTCTGTCCGCCCAAACGCATGAAACCCTGGAGCAGGCCCTTGCCCCCTTTGGCTTTGTGGTGGGCACAACAGCCCGCAAGGGCGGATATCGCAAAACCTGTTTAAACCCCGGCCAGATGGCGGCAAACCTTGTTTCCCTGGCAAAAGAAAATGAGGTGGCTGTTGTTTTCGGCCCGGAGGACAAGGGCCTTGCCAACGAGGATTTGAAGCTCTGCCACACCTTTTGCACCATACCCACAGCAGGGTTAAGCTCGCTCAATGTCGCCCAGGCGGTTTTGCTTGTGCTCTGGGAAATAACCCGGCCACAACTTGAAAAGCCCTCCGCCTTTGCTCCAAAGCTGGCCAAGCGCCAGGACCTGGAAGGAATGTACGCCCAGCTCACCGATGTGCTTGCCCGCATAGGCTTTATAAACCCGGACAACCCGGATCACTGGATAGACAACCTGCGGCGCTCCCTTTCCCGGATTGGCCTCACAGCCAGGGATGTAAAAATTGTAAGGGGCATATTCCGCCAGATGGACTGGTACATTGAAAAGCAAATATCCCCAAAAAACGACAAGGAGCGCTGAATCATGCGCCTGGTGAGATTTGGAGAAAAAGGAAAGGAAAAACCCGGCCTGTTAAAGGGCCAAAACCTTGTTGACCTAACCCTGGCCCTGCCAGGAGTGCCGGACATAGGCCCGGAATTTTTTGAAGGCGGCTTTGCTGAAAAGGCTGCGGCTGTTACTGATGTGGGAAAGCCCTTTACAGGCCGCCTGGCAAGCCCGGTCACCCGTCCGGAAAAAATAATCTGCCTGGGCAAGAATTATGCGGATCACGCCAAGGAAGGCAACATGAGCGTGCCGGAAAAACCCCTCCTTTTCTGCAAGACCGCCAACACCCTAAACGGCCCCTTTGATGCCGTTGTTCTTCCAAAATCTTCCGGGCAGATAGACTGGGAGGTTGAGCTTGCCCTTGTGATTGGAAAGGGCGGCAAGGCCATTTCCTCAAAGGATGCCTTAAATCACATTGCCGGATACTGCGTTTTCAACGATGTTTCGGCCCGGCAGGCCCAGTTTTCGGACAAGCAGTGGTTTCGCGGAAAATCCTTTGACACCTTTGCGCCTATGGGGCCATGCCTTGTAAGCCCTGATGAGATTGAGGATATTGACAATCTTACCCTGGAAGCAAGGGTCAACGGAGATCTGATGCAGCAGGGGTCAACTGCTGATCTGCTTTTCAAAATACCCTTTCTCATCGAGTTCATAAGCGCGGACATCACCCTTAAATCCGGAGACATCATATCAACAGGAACTCCGGCAGGGGTGGGCATTTTCCGCAATCCGCCCGTGGTGCTTTGCCCCGGCGATGTTGTGGAATGCTCCATTTTGCCAATCGGCTCAATTAAAAACAGGTTTGTATAGCCCTTGTCCGCATAGCTTTTTTTGCACAAAACAAGCCACTTAAACCAGGGGCCAAAACCGCCGGGCATTCAATTTGCCAAGCGGGCAGGCCCTGATTTGTTTTTGGTGGTTAATTGGCTGGACAAAGCCTGTTGTTTTGTGGCAATAATTCCCCCAACAGGGGGAGGCGATAAATATGTCGGACGCCAAAGCAAATGCCAAAACCGTGGGAGAGGCCCTGGCCCAAGCTGTTGGAGCTGCGCCCCAGAGCCGAGCCTGCGTCCATGAATCCCAGGAATTCACCTTTTTGCAGATGGACGAGATTTCCGATTCCGTTGCCTGCGGCCTTTTAAATATGGGCATTGGCAAGGGCGACCGCATAGGGGTTCTTCTGCCCAACATTCCTGCATGGCTCTACCTTTATTTTGCAGCAGCCAAAATAGGCGCCGTAATTGTGGGCCTCTCTGTGCGCCACAGCATCAAGGAGCTGCGCGATCTGATCGAGTTTGGCAAAGTTTCGGCCCTGGTGGCGGTTCCGTCCTTTGGCGACAAAGATTTTACAAGCCTTCTGGCGCTTATGCAAAAGGAGGATGGCTTCAAGGCCCCCATATTTTTTGTGGGCCAGCCGGAGACTGACAAAGGAAAATCCTTTGAGGAATTGAGGCAGACCCCTGTAAACAAAGAGCGTCTGGAAAAGGCAAAAAGCCAGGTGGAGGCAGATGACGAGCTTCTCATCCTTCACACATCCGGGTCCACGGGGCGCTCCAAAGGCACAACCATAACCCATCGCAACCAGTTGACAGCAGCAATCGCCCAGGCCAGGCATACCCGCATGAGGCCGGGGGATCTGGCCCTTGTGAGTATGCCGTTGAGCCATGTTGGCGGAATAACCGTGGGTGTGCTTTCCGCGCTGATGGGCAGGGCGGCATCCCTGCTTGCCCCCCAGATGGACCCAGGGGCCGTGGTGGAGCTTTCTGCAAGGCACCGGCCAACCGTGGTGCTTGGCTTTCCCACCATGCACACCCTGCTGTTGCGCCATCCGGATTTTTTTGCGCTGGACACAAGCTCGGTGCGTCTTGTGGTGACAGGCGGCTCAAAAACAGAGATCGGCCTTGTGAAAAGGCTCAATGCCGCCTACGAAAAAGCGGTCATAATGAATCTTTACGGCCTTACGGAAACTTCCGGCGGGGCTGTGATGACCACCTGGAACAGCCGGGTGGAAACAATTGCACAGACCGTGGGCAAGCCCTTTGACGGTGTCAGTGTAAAGCTTATGGATGTTCTGGACAACGAGGTGCAAAACGGGCGCTCCGGAGAGGTCTGGCTCAAGGGGGACTGCGTGGCCAGGGGCTATTTCCGCCTGCCCGAAGAATCCCGCCTTGCCTTTGACCAGAGCGGATGGCTGCGCACCGGAGATATTGGCTTTGTAAATGAGGAAGGCCTGCTTGCCCTTATGGGCCGCAAGACGGAAATGTACATTCAGGAGGGCATAAATGTCCATCCTGTTGAGGTGGAGGACTGCCTCTGCTCGCATCCTGGTATTATCATGGCCGCAGGAATAGGTATTCCCGACCCGGTTTTGGGCGAGGTGGGCCGCTATTATGTTGTGCCTGACCCCTCGACCAAGCCCAAGCCCGAAGAGCTTCTTCGCCTGTGCCGGGAGCACCTGGCGGAATACAAACAGCCCCGGCAGATAATCTTCCGTGACGCCCTGCCCACAACAGCCACGGGAAAAATAAACAAGGCCGCCCTGCGCAAGGAATTTTTCGAGCAGGGGGATTAAGACCGCCAGACAATCAGGCCACACCACGCCTTTTCGTCAGACCCCGAAAATCTAAAAAAGGGGCTTTTGCCTTCCAACATCCTTATTTTGCCGGTCTATCCCACACTATAATTCTTCCAGGAAGCCGCAGGCTTTTCCCCTTCAACCACAGGCGTAGGGGGCTTTTTCTTTTCAGGCAACGCCGCAGGGGGCGGAGCCAGGGAGAAGTTTTTTCTTTTCAAGCAACGCCGCAGGGGGCTTTTCTTTTCAGGCAACGCCGAAGTGGGCGGAGCCAGGGAAAGGAGAGC
>JASEHB010000110.1 GCA_030018745.1 Desulfatibacillaceae bacterium
AGTTCTTTAAAATCGAGGGTTGACGAAATGATTGCAGAAATCTCGGTGAGTATTTTGAGGGCTTCAAGCTTTTTTTTCAGGGAACTAACCTTTTTGGCTGTCGCTTTTCTATGGTTTCTGAAAGGCCATTGCCCTGCGGACCAGGGCAGGCGCCCAGGAGGGGGTTCCTAAAGCGTGGATATGCATATAGGTGGCCAGGACATTGTGGATGCAAAGCCCGTCCCGTCCCTGCCAGGCTCCCCGGCCCCTTGTTACGGCAAAAACGGTTTTTATTTCAGACTCATCCAAAGAAAGTATGCGGCTGTAGTGAAACTCGTGACCTTTGATTTTTTCGCCTGTGCTGTAAAAGGGATTTTCTGCATCTGCTTTCACAACTGTGTAGCCGTGACCCACCGGCCGTTTTTCCACCCCCACAGTGGCAGGAATAACCCCGGCCATGGGGTAAACCCCGCTGTCCAAAATCAGCTCCCTGCATAGATACATCAGCCCGCCGCATTCTGCGTAAATGGGCATTCCTGCCAGGGCCATGCTGCGAATCCGCTCGCGGGCGGACTCATTATTGGCAAGCAGGCCTGCATGGGTTTCAGGAAAGCCGCCCCCCAGGTAAAGTGCGTCCATCTCCGGAATCTGCGAGCCATCCACAAGGGAAAACGGAATCACTTGTGCACCTGCCCGGCTCAAGGCCTCAATGTTTTCAGGGTAGTAAAACTGAAAGGCCGAGTCGCGGGCAACGCCCACCCTTGGGGGCCGGGCAGCCTTTGGCACGGATACGGGAAAGATGCTGCTGTATGCGTCATCCATCTCCTGGCAGGCGGATTCAGCAGCAATGTCAGCAACCTTGGGGCTTGCAGCAATTTCAAAAAGGGCCTGCATATCTATGTATCTGCCCGCCATTGCCCCTGCCCTGCCAATGGCTCCAAGGGTCCAGTCGTGCTCCGGAGTTGGCACAAGGCCCATATGCCGCTCCGGGAAATCCTTGTCCGAAAGGTTTGGCACAGCCCCGATAACCGGCACCCCTGTATAGTGAGCAAGGCTTTTGCGGATTTTCTGCTCGTGGCGGGCATTTGCCACCCGGTTTAAAATTGCTGCCCGCAAATCAAGGTCCGGGTCAAAGTGCAGGCAACCCAGCACAAGGGCCGCCAGGGTGCGGGTGGTCTTGGTGCAGTCCAGAATGAGAACAACCGGGCAGTTTAAAAGCTTTGCAAGTTCGGCTGTGGAGGTGCTTCCATCAAGGTCCATGCTGTCAAAAAGGCCCCGGTTGCCTTCGATTACAGCAACCGAATCCCCTGTTGCATGGGCGCAGAAGGAAGCCTTTGTTGAAGCGGGATCCACAAGGAAGGTGTCCAGATTATGGCATGGCCTGCCAGCCGCCTGGGCCAGCCAGCCGGCATCAATGTAATCCGGACCCTTTTTGAAGGGAACCACCGCAAAGCCTAGTTCCTTAAGACTTGCGATGATGCCGATGGAAAGGACAGTCTTCCCCGAACCCCCTCGCAGTGCGGATATGGCGATTCTGGGGATGGTCATGACAAAGAACCCGAAGACAACTGTTCTGGCCGACCCGTTTAACTGACGGGCCGGCCAGGGATTGTCTTTTTTTAGTCTTCGTGCTCGGCCCCGGCCTGCTTGCCGACGCCCTTAAGCCCGATGAGGGTGGTGCTTCCTGAAGACCAGTACTCCAGGGTTCCCTCGCCCACCATCTTGTTCACAATATTCTTGATGGTTCTGGGCTTCTCCTCTGGAAACATGGCATAAAAGTCCTTGAGATAGAACTTTGACTTGCCTTTTTTGCCTTCCAGGGTTGCGACAATGGTTTTTCTGGCTTCTACTTCGTCCATGGTTTCCTCGCTTCCTCAAAGCAAACGCCGGAGCAGACTTTTAAATAAAGCCCGCCCCGGCGCAGGAGTAGGCTTGTTAGAACTTGAACTGCGTGGTCTGGCGCCATGTGAAATAGGCCGGATCACGGAAATCGTCAATCAGGTGGTGCGTGAAAGGCAGGTCGCATCTCTCAAAGAAACGCTCCCATCCAATGCGCTCCGCCCACTCGCCAAGGCGCTCGTACTTGTTGGCGCCTGCAGCATAGGCCTCCACAATCTTCTTGATTGTGTCGGTGGTGGAGGGCCAACGGGGCGGCTCGTTGGGCAGAAATGCCACAACAACCTTGGAGAACTTGGGAGCGGAAATGCGGTTGGAGACCTTTCCGCCAGCCATGATGACAATGCCGTCACCCTCTTTGTCTGCCAGGGGCAGAGCCGGGCACATGGTGTAGCAGTTGCCGCAGAACATGCAGCGGGAGTTGTTGATGGAAACGGTGTTGAGCTTCTGTCCGTTTATTTCCACCTTGGCGGGCTTGATGGCTGCCGTGGGGCAGGCTGCAATTGCCAGGGGGATTTCGCACATCTTGTCCAGGTACTCATGGTCAAGCATGGGCGGCTTGCGGTGGTAGCCCAAAATGGCGATGTCCGAGCAATGCACGGCACCGCACATATTCAGGCAGCAGGCAAGGCTAACCCGCACCTGGGCGGGCATACGCATGGACTGGAAGTCTGCAAAAAGCTCATCCATGCAGGCCTTGACCGGGCCGGATGCGTCCGTGGCCGGGGTGTGGCAGTGAATCCAGCCCTGGGTGTGGACGATGTTGGTGATGCCTGCACCCGTGCCGCCGATGGGGAACTTGAAGGACCCGCCGTCAAACTTGCGGCTGGCAAGATCAGCCTTCAAAGGGGCCACCTTGTCCTTGGAATCAACCATGAACTCGATGTTGTTACGGGTGGTCCAGCGGACATGTCCACCGCAGTATTTGTCTGCAATGTCGCAGATTTCGCGGATGTGGGTAACGCTCATGAGACGGGCGCCGCCAACGCGGACGGTATAAACCTCGTCACCGGACTCGGCCACATGGACCAGCACGCCCGGCTCAAGGATTTCATGATAGAGCCACTTGCCCTTGTTCTTTGCAATCACCGGCGGATAAAAATCCTCGTAATGACGAGGGCCGATATCGGTGATCCTGTTTTTCATTGGCTCGTTAGGATCGTATCCTGAAGAAATAAATGCCATGGTCTGCACCCCCTATCTCTTGTGGTCTTCCCGGAATTTGTTGACATCCCGCTGCCAGCCGCCTTCAACCTCTTCTTCCTTCCAGAAGATGTAGGGGTTGGAGCGCGGTTCCTTGACATGCTGGGGCGTGGGCTCGATTTCGGTCATTTCCAGAAGCCTCTGGAAGCCCTGGCGCTTGATAAGCTCGCCCAACCGCTCGCGGTTCTTGCCTTCTTCCATCCACCAGTCCCAAACCTTTTCTATGACTTCCTTGATCTCGTCATAGGGGTCTTCGGCCTTGATGAAGGGAACCAGCAGGGAGCCCATCTGGGCACCATCAAGAATGGGGGCCTTGGCACCCACCAGTATGGAAAGGCCGCGGTCATCGCCTATTCTCAAGGCGCGGGGCATGACATTGATGCAGTGCATGCAGCGGGTGCACTCGCGGTTGTCAATCATCAGCTTGTCGCCTTCCATCCACATGCAGCCGGTGGGGCAAAGGCCGATGACTTCCTTTTGAATGTCAAAGGGACCCCAGTCACGCCCGGAATGGGCGCCGGCATTGGGGGCGATTTCGCCGCCGATGTAAGCCTTCACTGCTTCCTGGTCGATCTTGATATCATCGCGCCAGGTACCCACAAAGGACATGTCCGCACGGGCGATGGAGGCCACGCAGCAGTTGGGGCAGCCATCGAACTTGAACTTGAACTTGTAGGGGAATGCAGGCCTGTGAAGCTCATCCTGGTACTCGTTGGTCAGGGCATGGCACAGAGCCTGCGTGTCGTAGCAGGCGTACTCGCAGCGAGCCTGGCCAATGCAGTCAGACGGGGTACGCAGGTTGGAGCCGGAGCCGCCAAGGTCCTGGTTGAGGTTGTGGGTCAGCTCAAAGAAGATTTCTTCAAGCTGCTTGGTGTGCGTGCCCAGGAAGACGATGTCGCCCGTGGAGCCGTGCATGTTGGTGATGCCGCTTCCGCGGAATTCCCACAGATCGCACAGCTTGCGCAAGAACTCGGTGCTGTAGAACTTGCCTGCAGGCTGATTTACACGGATTGTGTGAAAATGGGCAACGCCCGGAAACATTTCGGGCTGGTCGCAGTAACGGCCGATGACGCCGCCGCCGTAACCGAAAACACCCACAATTCCGCCGTGCTTCCAGTGGGTTCTGCCGTGTTTGAAGGAAAGCTCCAGAACGCCCAGAATATCTTCAGGAACCTCTGCCGGAATCTGAAGCTCCACATTGTTGGGGTTTGCTTTCCTGTGTGCTATCTCCTGCTTGATGTCCGACACAAAGCTCGGCCACGGGCCGGACTCAAGCTGGTCCAGCATAGGAGTCTCATGTTTTGCCATTGCTTACCTCCAATGCGCATTAAGGTTTAAAATACTGCTCGAAAAAAATACTGCCCTGTTGTTCATGCCAAAAGAGTACTTCACCTCCTCTCCTTCTCTTTCATAACTTTTTATTTCAAATGGTTATAGTCAAATTGAGTCGCCGGTTGTCCGTATCCGGTGACCGTGTTCGCACACAAATGGGACAGATGTAATGAAACACCTTTTCTTTGTCAACCCCCAAAGGCTTATTTGCGTGACTGCCGGATATGAAAACGGCGTATAACCGCCAGGGCGCAAAACGATTTCAAAAAAGATTTTCCGGCAAAAAGCGGCAGGCGGTTTTAAGCCTCCATTGTTGGGCGGGTCGATTGCCAGAGGCAATCCAAAAAGGCCCTTACCTTAAAGTTTTTGATTATGGCAATTGCAACCCTTTAAAGTTTATTGTAAAAGCCTTAAACAATTTGCAGGACAAAACCCGATTTTTAAAAGATTCCTCTGCAAAAAGAACTGGTTGGAATTGATTTGCGGCAAATGGGGAGAGGTCTTTTTAGACTGGATTTTTTGTGGTCTGTGCTGCCAGAAAAGACGCCAACGGGCGCTCAATAAATTACCTGCGGGTTTCCGTGACCGACCGCTGCAATCTGCGCTGCTTTTACTGCACGCCCGTGCATGGCCTTAACCTTATTCCCCACAAGGAGATTCTCACCTACGAGGAAATTCTTGCAGTGGTTGAGGCAGGCCTCAATCTGGGCATAACCAAGGTGCGGGTTACAGGCGGCGAGCCTCTGATGCGCCGGGGCCTTGTCGGCTTCATTGAAAAACTTGCCCGGCTTGACGGCATATCCGAAGTGGCGCTCACCACAAACGGGGTAAACTTGAGCCAGGTGGCCCATGAGCTTAAGGCTGCGGGTCTTTCCCGGATCAATGTCAGCCTGGACAGCCTTACAAAACAGTCTTTTGCCCGCATAACAGGCCTTGACGCCCTTGACAGGGTGCTTGAAGGCATTAAAGTTGCACAACAAGCCGGGTTTGAGCCAATTAAAATCAACACGGTTGTCATTGGCGGCAGCAATGAGGAACAGGTTGAGGACTTTGCCCGGATGACCATAGACAGCCCCCTGGAGGTTCGCTTCATTGAGTTCATGCCCGTTGGGGACAAAATTTCCTGGAATGCGGGCAGGGTCATTTCTGCGGCATGGATAAAAGAGCGCATTGAAAAGCGCTTCGGCCCCCTGACACCTTTGCAGGGAAGAAGGCCCCAAGACGGCCCTGCCATACGCTTTGCCATTGCCGGAGCAAAGGGGGTAATCGGCTTTATCAATGCCATGAGCGGCCACACCTGTGCAGACTGCAACCGCCTTCGCCTTACCTCGGACGGGCGCATAAGGCCCTGCCTGTTTTCGGATATGGAGCTTGATGTAAAGAGCCTGCTGCGCCAGGGGGCGGGCCGGGAGCAGATTGTCGCCCTGATGGAGCAGGCCATTGCAAAAAAACCTGCTTCGCGCACCCAGGCCCCCTGCCGGAGGCCCATGTCCGCCATTGGAGGATAAAAAGGTTTTGAAAAAGGCTTTTGCATTCCACTTTAATTGGGCCAACAATTGACTTTACACCCTGATTTTGTATGTGGTAGATATTTTTTTTCAACAGTACAAACAGGGCTTTTTACCCACCCAAAAGGATGAGCGATGAAAAAAAAAGAGCTGGAACAATTCAAAGCCCTCCTGACAGGCCTGCTTGAGGAACTGTTAAACTCTGCGGAGGATACGGTTTCAGGCATGTCATCCCAAAAGGAGACCTTTCCTGATCCCACAGACCGCGCTTCTGCGGAAACAGACCGCAATTTTTTATTGCGCATCCGCGATCGGGAGAGCAAGCTCATCAAGAAGATCCGTCAGGCTTTGGAGCGCATTGACAACGAGACCTACGGCATCTGCGAGGAGTGCGGAGAAGACATCTCCGTAAAAAGGCTCGAAGCCCGCCCTGTAACCACCCTTTGCATTGACTGCAAAAACAAGCAGGAAGCCATGGAGAAAGCACTTGGCTTGTAGTGCCTCGCGTCCGGGCTGCGTTGATCTGCACATACATTCATCGTTTTCAGACGGCTCTCTGACCCCTGCCCGGATAATGGAAGATGCGCACAGGCAAGGTCTCTTTGCGGTCTCCATAACCGACCACGACACTGTGGAAGGCATAATTCAACTGCCTGAAGAAAAGCTTCCGGATTTACCCCATTTTCTTTCTGGGGTGGAAATTTCCGCGCAGATTCCGGCCCCCTTTTCCCAAGACGGGACCCTGCATCTTCTGGGTTATGGCATTGACTGCAACAACAAGCCCCTGCAAAGGGCGCTGGCAGCCTGCCAGGAAGCCCGCCGCCAAAGAAACCCCCAGATCATAGAGCGCCTTGCTGCCTTGGGGCTGCCCATTTCCAGGCAGGAGGTGGAGGCCCTTTCCGGCAGCGGGCAGACAGGCCGGCCCCACATGGCCCAGGTGCTTGTGAACAACAAGGGCGTGGCCTCAATGGAAGAGGCTTTTGAGCGTTATCTGGGCAAGGGAAGACCTGCCTATGTGGACAAATTCCGCTTCCCGGCAGACCAGGCCATAGAGCTTATCCGCCAAGCCGGGGGCATTGCCGTGCTGGCTCACCCCTTTTCCTTAAATCTTCCCCCGGATCTTCTGGAGCGCCTTGTGATCCGCTTTGTTGAAATGGGCCTTGGGGGCATTGAGGCCATTTATCCGGCCCACGATTCCTTGCAGACCCAATCCTTTGCAGACCTGGCAGGCAAACTGGGCCTTTTGGTGACCGGAGGCACGGATTTCCACGGGGCATCCAAGCCCCATATCCGCATAGGGGTCGGCAAGGGTGATTTTTTTGTGCCAGCATCCATTTACGAAAACCTTCTCCGGTCACTTGAAAAAATCAAAGGCCAAAAAAGATAGGCCCATGTCCCAGAGCAATCCAAATCCCCTTTCAGATCTTGAAAAAAGGCTGAATTACAGCTTCAACAGCCAGGAACTTCTCTTCCAGGCCCTTTGCCACGGCTCCTCTGCCGGTGACAGCATTGCTGCGCCGGTTTCCGGCAACCAGCGGCTGGAATTTTTGGGGGATGCGGTGCTTGGTCTTGTGGTGGGGCATCTGCTCATG
>JASEHB010000111.1 GCA_030018745.1 Desulfatibacillaceae bacterium
TAGCTTTTTTACCGGCTCTCCGGCAGCCTGCGGTACCAGACGAAGGAATGCTCATCCGCAAGGGACGGGTGGAAGATTTTGACAAGATCTGAAAGCACAAGGTGGGGGTTCGCCACCCCTGTTTCCCAGAAGTCGTTTCCGCCAAAGGGGTTGACCTGCAAATCGTGGTTATAGATATTGCCATTTTTGAAGGCGGCAAATATGCGGTAGCGCGGATCAACTGCAAGCATTTCGTCCAAAGATGCGGCTGTGCCGGGGTTTAACCAGAAGTCTGCCCCTGCTGCGCGCATTATGACCGTTTCCGTTGAAACAGGAAAGGCGCGCTTGCCGCCCATATCGTCAAAAAGGTAGCGCGCTCCGGCATCTGCAAGAAATTGGGCCATGTAGCTGTCCTTGCCGGGCACATACCAGGTTCCTTCAAAATCCATGTTGCAAAAAACTGTTGGTCGGGTTTTCTGCTCCTTGGCTTTTTGGGCAAGGGATAAATAGCTTTGCTCAATCTGGCTGAAAAGCTCGCGGGCTTTTTGGCTCTGACCAAAAAAAAGGGCGATGAACTTTATCCACTCGGTTCGGCCAAGCGGCGTGTTTTCCTTGTAGCCCGCATCCAGGGCCACGATTATGCCCGCCTCGATGAGCTTTGGCTGCACATCCAGATGAATTACGCCCGTTCCGTAACTGAACACAAGCTCCGGGGCAAGGGCTGCAATTCGCTCTATGTTGAGTGCGCCCATGCCGTCCCCTGCGCCGATTTCAACCACTTTGCCAGCCAGCACCCTTTCCAGCATCTTGCTGTTGTTCACAAGCTTGCCGTCTGCAAGGCCCACAATGGCGTCCTCTATTCCAAGCATTACAAAATAGGGTGTCATGGTGGTGGAGGCTAACGCAGCCCTTTTTACGGGCACGCCAACAGCCATCACCCCCGCTGGTGCTTGGGGCCTGGGGTTTTGGCGCGGGTAGAGCAGGTACTCAAAGGGCTTGGCGTTTCTGTTGTGGACATCGCGAACAGTTACAAGCAGGCCGTCAGGATGAGGCTTTGCCTCAAAGCCCTCTGCATGGCTGATGACAGGCGGCTCAAGCTGGGCGGCCTGGCAGGGCAGGGGGGCTGCTGCTAAAAAGGCAAGGCCAAGCAAAAATCCCAAAAGGAGCTTTGCAATTTGTCGAAGCGCGTTTTTCATGGCTTATGCGATAGCGCGAAGATGTGCGAAAGGTCAAGGTCTGCATGAAAGGGCCGGAAAAAGGCGGTCGTTGATAAAGACTGCAAAAAGGGCCAGCCTGTCCTATCCTGCAAGATAACGGCAGACCGTGTGCAGGCCTGCCATGTCGTGTATGTCTGTTCGCATGAAGGGTACGCGCACGCTTTCAAGGGGCTGGGCGGCCTGCTCCAGAAAGCGGTGGATGGAGCGTTTATCGGCCTCGGCAAGCAGAATTGCAAGGCGCAGGTTGGCGCAAAGGGCGTCTATGGCTGTTTTGTGGGTGGGCAGTTTTTCTGATGATTGTCTGCCCAATGCCTGAACTTCTTCGGAAGTAAGATTGGTGGGCGCAGTATAAACCCTGTTGAACACCACCTCGCCAAGGGGCATATTTTCGCTGATGAGCCTTTCCAGAAAAAAGCTGGCCTCCAAAAGCGAGGGCGATTGCGGGCTTGTTACCAGCACAAAGGCCGTGGCCGGGTCGCTCATGAGCTGGCGCACCTTGGCGGCGCGGGCTGCAAAGCCATCGTAAAGCCCTTCGAAAACCAGAAAAAAATCTGCAATGTCGGCCAAAGTCTGATAGCCGGTCACCTTTTCCAGAACCCGGAATGCCATTGCCGCGCCGGAATTGAGGAACCTGAAGCCCAGCTTGCCGGCCTTCAAATATGGCCCAACAAACCAGGCAATGACCTTGGCATCCAGAAAACTTGTGAGCCGGTTGGGTGCATCCAGAAAATCCAGGGCATGACGGGTGGGGGGCGTATCCAGCACAATCAGGTCGTATTCATTGCGGCAGGCCAGCTCAAAAAGCTTTTCCGTGGCGGAAAACTCCTGGCTTCCGGCAAGGGCCGTGGTTATGTTCTGGTAGAAGGGGTTACATAAAACCCGGTTGCGGACAGACTCATCGGGTGCTATGCGGCAGATGAGATCATCAAAGGTGGTTTTGGAATCGAGCATCATGCCCCACAGCTCGCCTTTTGGGGCAAGGCCTGCCTGGGCAAAGACCAGATCCGGAATGCGCGTCTCCCTGTTGCCAAGCTCTTTTAGACCCAGCGAATCCGCCAGCCTTTTGGCCGGATCTATGGTGCATACCAGAACCTTGCGGCCTTCCATTGCCGCTGCAAGGCCCAGCGAGGCGCTTATTGTGGTCTTGCCCACTCCGCCGGAGCCGCACACCACAAGAATGCTCTTTTCTTTCAAAAGGCTTGCAAGGGCCATCACGCGCCTCCGCAAAGGGCATGGTTGATTAGAGTTGCCAGCCTTTTCACTCCGTCCATGTCCACCCGGCCCGGATACTCGTAGGGTAGCTCAACAATGGGTGTGGGAAGGCGTTTTGCAGCCAGATCAAGATATTCCTGACACATCCGCGCACGGGCCTGCCGGTCTGCGGCTGCATCAAAAAGCGCTTTGCCCCCGCAGGGCCAGATATTGCCCAGGGTTTCAAGTGCACAACTGTCTGAACGCAGATTGTCGCAGGCCGCTTTTTCATCGGGCGAAAAAGGCTCGGGATGCACGCCGTTCATGAATGTTACTCCCACCTGCATACCCATTGTGCTTTTTGCCATTTCCACAAGGGTCACGGCCTCGTTTAGGGGCATTTCTTCGGGCAGGGATACAACATTTACAATCGTGCGCTCCGGGTCCCGCAGCATATCCAGCAGATCCTTGGTCTGGCTTTGCATCCTGCCGAATTTCAATATGTCTGCAAAAATTGCCGGAACCCGCAAAAAGGAAAGGCCATGCCCTGTGGCCGGGGCATCAACCACAATCATGTCGTATTCAGGGTGCTTGTTTTTGCCGCGGCCCACTGTGCGCTGGTGGGTGTGCCATATCTTGCCCACAGTGACAAGCTCGCGCCAGCCTGGGGCTGCCTGCATGAAATAACTCACAAGCCTGTTGTTCAGGAAAAGCCTGGCAGCCGCAGCCACCTTTATTTGCAGGGCTGCATATTCCTCCAATGCCTTGAAAGGCTCCAGAGTGAAAACAGCAAGGCGCGGAGCTATCCTCGTCTCCTTGTAAACCGGAATGTCTTTGCCAAGTATGTAGCGTAAATTCGGAGAGTTATCCACCTCCATGAGAATGACATTCTTGCCCCTTTCCTGGGCTGCCCAGGCAAGGGCCATTGACAGGGTGGTCTTGCCCACTCCGCCTTTGCCGGTCATGAAAATTATGCGCTTGTCAAAAATTGCTTCCAGGCTCATGCCGGTTATCGCTTGTTTTAAAGGTCTGTGGCGTCATTTCCATTTAAGGCAGGTATGACGCAACACTTAATAAAGGCCGACCCTTTTCATGGCCGCCGGGCAGAAAAAATAGACCGATTTTATGCGCGGTGTCAAACAGTACGGGCAACATCCGCACTTTGGCCTTGAAGGATAGGGCGCTACGCTTGACGAGGGCGGTAAAGTAGTTATAAAAAGAATTTGAAAAATTTGAAGAGGGGGCGGGGATGCCTGCTGCCTATGCCGTTTGACTGCTGTCAGGGCCTTTTGCTGCCTGCCACAAAGGAAAGGAAAAAGCTGATGAAGGAAAAAGTTGAAGCTGCCATTGAAAAAATCCGGCCCACCCTCCAGGCTGACGGCGGAGATGTGGAGCTTGTGAATGTCAGCGAAGACGGCAAAGTGCTTGTGCGCCTTCAGGGAGCCTGCCGCGGCTGCCCCATGAGCCAGATGACTCTGAAAAACGGCATTGAAAAGTTTTTGAAAAAGGAAGTGCCGGGAGTCAAATCCGTAGATAAGGTGGACTGATTTTTTGCTGCAAGGCATTGCAAAAGCCCGCAGGATAAAGCCAAAAAAATCCGGCGGGTTTTTGCATTTTTTTGTCCCCAAAAAACAACACCCAACCAAAAGGAAAAGCCAGGCCATGAGCATTGCCAAGGACATGGAGCAGAGCTTAACCGCGTCATCCTGGATTAGGAAGATGTTTGAGGAAGGGGCGCGTCTGGCACGCGAGCACGGCAGGGAAAACATCTGCGATTTCACCCTGGGAAACCCCAACATAGCCCCGCCGGAGAAATTCTTCGAAGTGCTAGGCGAGTGTGCGGATACCAAAGGCAAGAGCGTTCATGGCTATATGCCAAATGCCGGATACCCGGATGTGCGGGCAGAGGTTGCCCGCCACATCCGGCAGAGCCAGGGGGTGGCCGTTACGGAAAACGAGGTCATAATGACCTGCGGCGCAGCAGGCGCCTTGAATGTGATGCTAAAGGCCATACTTGACCCAGGCGATACGGTGGTTACCCCTGCCCCATTTTTTGCAGAATATGTTTTTTATGCAAAGAACCACGGCGGCTCATTGGTTACGGCTGCAACCAATTCAGATTTTTCGCTGAATCTGGATTCTCTTGAAAAGGCCATCACGGAAAAAACCAAGGCTGTTCTCATAAACTCGCCCAACAACCCCACAGGCGCGGTCTATTCGCTTGAAAGCCTTGTCGGGCTGGGCGAGCTGCTCACAAAAAAAAGCCGCCAATACAATCGCACCATTTATCTTCTTTCTGATGAGCCTTACCGGGACATTGTTTTTGACGGGCTTACGGTTCCAAGTCTGTTTTCCGTTTATCCCCAGACCATTGTGGCCTTTTCCTATTCCAAGGCCCTTTCGCTGCCCGGAGAGCGCATAGGCTGGCTGGCTCTGCACCCGGAGGCAAAGTACAAGGTCGAGCTTATGGCTGCCATGACCATGGCCAACCGCATACTTGGCTTTGTGAATGCCCCGGCCCTTATGCAGAGGGTTGTGGCCAGGCTCCAGGGCCTTTTTGTGGATGTTTCCCAGTACGAGAAAAAGCGCGAAATACTGTGCCAGGGCCTTGCAGAGGCAGGCTACAAATTCACAAAGCCAGGCGGCGGCTTCTACCTTTTCTGCCCCACACCAGTTGAGGATGACCTGGCCTTTGTAAATGCTCTTGCCCAGGAGCGCATACTTGTTGTGCCGGGCAGGGGCTTTGCCGGGCCGGGCCACATGAGAATAGCCTTCTGTGTGGAAGATGCCACCATACAAAAAGCCATTCCCGGCTTTAAAAGGGTGTTTGAAAAGTTTGCCGGATAGTTGGAGGCTGTTTCATAACCTTATTTCTATTGGGATTGGCTGCAAAAAAAAACAGCAATAAAAGAGCGGGGGAAGGCTTTGTTCGAAACAAAAAAGCCTTCCCCCGCTTGTCTTTCAGGGCTTCAAACAGACACATCTTTGTCAGGCTCCGGCGCATCAGGCGGCATTGCTTGCCGGAAAATAGTCGCTTTTGAGCCTGCCGTCAGAAATTATCAACCGGCGCTTTGCGTAACCCGCGCATTCCAGGCTGTGGGTCACCATTATTATTGTCATGCCCAGGGCATTGAATTTTTCAAACAGGGCCATCAGTTCCGCACTATTTTTGGAGTCCAGATTGCCGGAAGGCTCATCAGCCAGGAGTATTGGCGGCTCGTTGACAATGGCCCTTGCCATTGCGGTGCGCTCCTTTTCTCCGCCGGAAATCTCCCCTGGCAGGCGGGAGGCCTTTTCAGCAAGCCCTACCTGGGAAAGGGCATGGAAGGCCATCTGTTGCTTCTGCTTTTTGCCAAGTGGCTTTACTGCAAGGGGCAGCATCACATTTTCCAGCACCGTGAGGTATGGCACCAGATGAAAGCCCTGGAACACAAAACCCAAATATTCTCTGCGGAAGTCAGCCTGCTGTTCCGTGTTCAGGCTGTAAATGTCAATGCCGTCCACAACAAGCCTGCCGGAAGTTGGCGCATTCATGGCTCCCAGAATGCCCAGAAGCGTTGATTTGCCCGAGCCTGACTCTCCCATTATGCTCACAAACTCACCGGAGGCGATTTCAAAGCTTATATTGGATACAGCCTTCACCGCCGTCTGTCCAAAGCCAAAGGACTTGTTCAAATTGTTGGCAACTATGTAGCTCATGAAAAAATCCTCCTCTTACAGGGCGCGCAAGGCCTCATTGGGGTCCATTCTTGCAGCAAGAAATGCTGGGTAGGCGCTGGCCGCAAGTCCAAGGGCAATGGCCAGAAAAACAGCTCCTGCGGCCATTTCCCAGGAAAATGGAATTTGAGCAGGGCGCCCGTCTGCCTCTGCAACAAGGGCTGTAAAGGCAAAGGCAAGGCCCAGGCCGTAGCCTGCCAGGCCTGCCAGCAGGGAAAGGATGCCCGACTCAAGAAATACGATTTTCATGATATGCCTCCGGCGAAAGCCAACAGCCCGGAAAATGCCTATCTCGCTGGTGCGCTCCCTTACGCTGCCCATCATGGTTACAAGCACCACAAGGCCGCCGATGAAAAGGATAACAGCGGAAATCCAGTAGGCAAATCTCTTGAAGTGGCCCAGCATTTCCATGCGTGTTTTCACAACCTGGGCAATGGCCATCACATTGGCATCCGGCAGGGCTTCTTTTATGTAGCCCACCATTTCCACAATGGGGCAGTCCTTGCACAGGGCCGCAATTTCCACCATGGAAACAAGCCCCTGCTTGTTGAAAAGGGCCTGGGCGTCCTCAAGGTGGACAAAGGCCAGGGCATCATCCTGGGAGCCTGTGCTGGCAAGAACCCCGGAAACATGCATCAGGCTACCTTTGACAGGCAACATATCTCCGGTATTCAGGTTCAAAACCCTGGCTGCATCGGCTCCCAAAAGCACCTCGCCGGGGGCGGGCATATTTCCCTGCACCTGCCACCAGGGTTTTAGAATATGGGAAACGCCAAAATCTATTCCGGCCATTAAAATGCGCTGATCCAGAACAGATGCAACTCCCAGGACAACAGGCCCCACAGCCGCGATGTTGCCTGCATAGGGAATGTGCTCCAGACGGGCCAGATCCGGCTGGCGGATTTCCTCCAGCTCAAAGGAAACGCCCCCTAAAGCCAGGCCGCCGTAGCCAAGCGCAAGGCTTTCGGTCTGGGGAGTGATAAGAATGTTGGCCCCGAATTGCTCAAGCTTGTGAAGAATGTCGCTGGAAACAGCATTTACATAGGTCAATATGCCCACAGTGGTGGCAACGCCTATCACCAGCCCGGCAAGGATGAAGGCTGCCTTGCCTTTGCGGCGCAGCAGGTTTCTTGTGGATATGAGTGATAATGTCATTATCTGCCCCCCCTGGCGGAAAAGTTGAAAAAGCCAGCCCCGGCTTCAATATCCTGGGCGGCAATGTATAGGGTATCTCCTTCCACGCGGCGGTTCAGAGGAGCGGGATTGCATCCTCCAGACACATCGTTGACCCTGCTTGTTAAAAACCTCATGCCGCAGTTTTGGCAGACCATGAAGTCTCCAACCGGGGCTATGCCCAGGATGGA
>JASEHB010000112.1 GCA_030018745.1 Desulfatibacillaceae bacterium
CGCCGAACTCCACCAGGGTGGCCCTGCCGGAGCGGCGGGCCTTGTCCACGGGGTTGTCCATAGCCTTGCCGGCCTGCTCCTTTAACCAGTTTTGGTTGATGGTGGCGTTGATGGAGTGTTCAAGCCTCTCCACAAATTTGGCGGCAACCTCTTGGGTTCTTTCCTGGGTCAGATGCCTTGTGATGGCCTCCTGCACAGCCTCAAATGGTGCTCCGCCAATCATCTGCCGGTTGCTGTCATAAAAGGCTTGCACCTCTTTTTCGGAAACAGATATATCCTTTGTCATGTGGGCAAAAAGCTGCTGTATGGCCAGGTCCTGGGCGTCCTGGCTCACAGCAAAGCCTGCCTCCTTTGCCGCGTTTATCAGAGCCTGCCTCAAGGCAACCTGCTCCAGAACAAAAAAGAGGTTGCTCTCCAGTTGCTGGCGCAGGGGCGGCTGCGCGTCAACTGTTTTTTCCGCAATCTGGGCTTTGTTTATTGTGATGCCCGGAGCTGTGAGCAGGGTGTCATCATCCAATTCGGCCAGCACGGCGTTGCGCAAAAGCCCGGAAGAAAGCCCCGGATAAACTGCTTCAACAGTTCTTTGGGCAGATTCCTGGGCAGGGGCCAAAGGCGCAAAAAGCAAAAGAGCCAGCAAAAAAACGCCGATTTTGGCCGGATTTGCAAAAAGGCCTTTGGCAGTTGGTTTTTTGTTCAAAGTCTGTTTCCTTTCGCGGAAGAATAACCCACAACAGGGCTGCTGCAAGGTTTTAAGCTCAGTCCGAATCTCTCATGGGTATGATGAAGGCAGGTATGGGGCATTTTTGCAAAACCTTGCGGGATGTGCCGCCCATAAGGGTTTCCCTTACCAGGCCCCTGCCCCTGCTGCCCATTACCAGAACATCAAATTCGCCCCTGCCTGCATGAAAAAGTATGCGCTCCGCAGCCTGGCCCGGCTCCACCAGAACGCTGCTCAAAATAAACCTGCAAGCCGGAATTTGAGTGGAAACTTGCGAGCAGAATTCTTCAATCTTCTCCTGTATGCGTGCCATGACTTGCTGGGGAGACTTCTTTTGAAGCTCGACCGGGTCCTGATAGCCCAGGTATGCAGCAACCAGCAGTTGGGCGTTGGGCGGTATAGGCTCAAAAACATGGAGAACCGTTACCGTTGCATCGCAGTCCTCTGCCAGCCCTGCGGCATGGTAAAAGGCCAGATCTGCGTTTTTTGACATATCCGTGGCAAAAAGAATTTTCCTTATTTTGGGCCTGGTCTTTGGTTTCATGGGCTTTTAATCCTTTTTAAGGCTTAATTGTTTTTTGGCTCCATATAGACCCTAAAGGCCAGATATCCTGCAACCAAAAGAAAGATGGGGTCCCTTACAAAATACCAAAGGGTGGGCGGCGGCGCTGCCGGGTCAGGCCGGGTGGAAAAGCATCCGCAATGCACATCCAGCCCCCTTGCCGTGTTGAACACAAGGGCTGCAAAAAAGCTCCACAGCAAAACATTGGCAAGAAGCACGGCACCTGGAAGCCAGATGCCGGAAATTATGCAAATGCCCATAAAAAGCTCAAGCCAGGGCAAAATTATTGCCACAATGTTGATAAGGCTGTCGGGCAGAAGCTGATAAAAATAGACAGCCCTTGCAAAATCTGCCGGGTTAACAATCTTGTCCAGGCTGGCGTAGATGAAAACCCCTCCAAGAACAAGCCTTGCCAGCATAAACAGCAGGCCCTTTGGCCGTTTTTCCTCCAGAAGCATCATGGCCGGCCTCCTGCATACGGCCCTTTTTCCACAGGATAACCGGCCTGCCGCCATACTGTCATGCCATTTATGAGAACCACAGCATTTTTATAACCCATCTCCCGAAGCAGCAGGGCCAAGTCCTCTGAAAGCTCGCAGGCTTCGCCATCGCAGTAGGCGATGACAATGGTATCCGGGTCAGGGACAGCATCCAGAAACCCGGCCATGTACTGCTCCCAGCCCTGCCAGGGCAGATGTATTGCGCCGGGGATGCGGCCTTCCTCGTATTCCCATTCCGGGCGGGCATCCACAAACACGGCCTCGCGGGTGTTGTAGAACTCCGCTGCCTGATGGAGGGGGATTACAAATCCCTCGCCCCAGGCTGCCATAAGCCTTGCCTTTGGCGACCAGTCCGCAACCAGGGCAATGCCCCCTGACGGGCGAAGGGCGTTTACGGAAAAGGCAACTGCAAGCGCCACCAGCCCCATAACGGCTGCCTGCAAAAAGGCCCGCAAAACAGCTTGCCGGTTTATGCGATACATTACCTGCTCAACCAAAACCTTACTCCTTGTACAATACAGCTTAACCTTGAGAAATTTTTGCAAAGCCCGCTTTTTGCCGCAGGCCCTCACCTTTATTATAGCAGCTTGCCCCTTTAAGCTTCCAAATCAAATCCATTGAGGTAGCTATCAAGTTTTTGAAGATTGTCTCCATCAATCTCCGGACAAGCATCCGGGCTTATTGCTCCTTCTCTTAAAGCCACGGCAAAAACCATGCAGGTTGCTTGTCCGCACTTTTTGCAGTTGGTCTTGGGCAGCAGCTTTAAAATTTCCATAAGCTGGGGCTTGGCCTTGCCCGTGAAGCAGGGAGTTATGGATGCGCGGTCTTCCCATGCCTGGTTTATCTCGTTTTTGAGCCAGCCAAGAATTTTTTCCGCCTCGGCCTCATCTGCCAGGGCGTTCACGGCGATTTCCCTTGCGCCAACCTTTATTATTCTGCCGTGATGATGGAACATGACCTGGGGCGGGTCGCTAAAATACTGGGTGCCGCCAAGAACTGCATTGAGAAAGGGAAGCACCTCGCTGATGTCGTCATCCAGGGTTGCCACGCAATGCACGGATTCAAAGGAAGGGTTGCACTCCGGCCTGAATATCTGTTTGGTGTATCCTGTTAAAAGCATGGAGTCCCTCTTTTTAGTTACAAGGGTAAATCTACTAAAAGTTATCAACCTCTTTTTTGCCTGTCGGCAGGGCTTCTTCCCCCTCTCCGAGGAGGATGCGGATTTCCCGTGAGCATCAGCGGCCGCGGGGGCTGACCTGGCGGCATTGGCCCTGTGTGCAGGCCCCGGTCATCTTTTTTATGTCCGCCAGGCTTGTTGCGCCTTTTTGCTTGGCGCGCAAAATGTCGGCCTTGGTCACGCTGGAGCAGTAGCATACTGTCTCAAAATCCGGCGCCAGACGGATATCCTTTGTGTAGAAAATCATGGAGGTCACCCTAACAGCATTTCCCGCCGCAGCATTCTTTAGGCATACTGACCTCCTATTTGATCCAGGAAAGCACGGCCTCTTTTGTGGGAACCTTGCCCACAATTTTTACCTGGCCGTCCACCACCACGGCAGGGGTGCCGAAAACACCGAACTTGCCGATTTCCAGAATATCGGAAACTTTCTCCACCTTAATGTCCTTGCCGGACTGGGCGACGGCCTCCTTCACGACTTCTTCGGCCTTCTTGCACTTTGCGCATCCTGGTCCCAGCACCTTTATTTCCATTGCAAACCTCCTTTGTTTGCCCGCTTTGAAATTTTCAAAATTGCCGTATTTTTTTGTCATCAACTGACAATAATACCATAAATCATGCCTGCAATGGTGGAGAGAACCACCACTATTGCAACAAAGGCACCTGTTTTTTTCCAGCCCAAAACGCCTGCAATGACAAGCATGTTGGGTAAAGAAAGGGCAGGGCCTGCCAGAAGAAGAGCCAGCGCCGGCCCCTGGCCCATACCCGAACCCAAAAGCCCCTGGAGAATGGGAACCTCTGTAAGGGTGGCAAAGTACATGAGCGCTCCGGCAACAGAGGCAAAAAGGTTTGCCCAAAGGGAGTTGCCACCCACAAGCTGGGCCACATAGTGTTCCGGAATAAGGGCCGGGTGGCCTGGGCGGCCCAGCAGAAAACCGGCAGCCAGCACGCCTATGGCCAAAAGCGGAAATATCTGCTTCATGAAGCCCCAGGTGGAGTCAACCCACTCGCGCCTTTCCTCCTTTTTAAACCAGGCAACCAGCATCCAGGTCATGGCGCCCAGAAGCCCGGCTGTGACAAACCACTTTATGGAAAACAGGGTTTGCCAAAGCCCGGCTGCCTCGCCTGAAGGCCGGGCAAAGGCCGCAAAAATAAGAATAAGAACCAGGGTGGCCATGAAAAGGGCGTCCTGGGCAAGGCTGCGGCCCTTTTCATCCTCATCGGGCAGATAAAAGGCCCCGGCTGTGCGCTCGTTATCCTCCTTGCGGAACAAAAAGGCCATGATAAGCCCGGCAAGAATGGCAAAAACTATTGCGCCGATAGCCCGTGCAAGGCCCATCTGCCAGCCCAGGATGCGGGCGGTGAGCACAATGGCAAGAACATTGATGGCCGGCCCCGAATACAAAAAGGCCGTTGCCGGGCCAATTCCTGCCCCGCGTGTGTAAATGCCTGCAAAAAGGGGCAAAACCGTGCAGGAGCAAACCGCCAGAATGGTGCCCGAAACCGAGGCCACCGAGTAGGCCAGAACCTTTTTGGCCTGCGCCCCGAAATACTTGAGCACAGAGGCCTGGCTAACGAAAACCGCTATGGCCCCTGCAATGAAAAAGGCAGGGACAAGGCAGGTCAACACATGCTCTCTGGCGTATTCCTGAAGCATCATGAAGGCTTCCAGGCCGGACTGGCGCACAACCGGGTCTGACCAGGGGATGAAATAGGCCCCAAGGTAAAGGGCGACTATCCAAAATAAAATGGTCCGCTCTTTCATGGATTTATTCCCTGCTGTCCGTTTTGTTCTTTGGCGTTTTGCCCGATATTTTGCCGGATGGCGATTTGGTTTTATGCTTTTTCTGGCAGGAGCCGTTGCATTGAAAACCGGCAGGTCCCTGCAATTCATCCTTAAAATAGATATTTTCTCGTTTTATTCCCGGCAGCCGCTCCATAAGGGCTTCCATTTCCGGTTCGCTCTCCAGCCAGTGGCGCAATTGCCCCAGAATGCTGGCGACATAGGCGTTTTTTGCCCCGTCTGCAGGAAAGTAGTTCACCCAAAGGCCATCCTTGCGGCTGGCAATAAGCCCTGCTTCTTCAAGAATTTTAAGGTGCTTACTTGCTGTGGATTGGGCAATTTCCAGGGCCTCGTGAATCTCGCAGACACACATTGTCCTTCTTTGGAGCATCTTTACCATCTTCACCCGGTTGGGATCCGACAGGGCCTTCATGACCTTTATGAAATCCTCCATAGCAGCCCTCCTATATCGCTAAACTGGAATATATTGGCTATGCCGGATGTGTCAAGGGCTTTTTTGAGGATAGGCTTTTAATACGGGCGGCATCCTGTCAAAACAAGGGGGCACAAAACAAAAAGGGGCTTTTGGAGGCAAACCCCCAAAAACCCCTGCATTCTCTGGTAGGCACGGGCGGATTTGAACCGCCGACATCTACCGTGTCAGGGTAGCGCTCTCCCCCTGAGCTACGTGCCTTTATTTTGATGCAGGGATTGCGTAGCACCGCCGCATGGCTGCTGTCAAGCAAATGTTGCCTTTTTTGGGGCGCTTTACCTGCCGGAATTTTTTTAAAATGCAGGGGTATTTGCGCTTGCCCCTTAACAGGCAGGCCTTTGTGCAGAAAAGCCAATCTATTTTATGCTTATGCTTATCTTGTGCCGGGACTGGTAAAGGCCATCCAGAACGCTGGGCAGCTCCTCCACAAAGGCCTTTATGGAGTCGCGCACCCTGTTGTAATGGGCCAGGGCCTCCTCGCGGCTTTTTGCATTTTTTGCAAGCAGGGGCGGGTCTAAAAAGGGCTTGTGAACGGTTTTTGCCGGGGGGGGAAATACCGGGCAGGCCTTTTGGGCATTGTCGCAAAGGGTTATGGCCCAATCAATGGCTGCTCCGTCAAATTCGCTGACATGCTTGCTTTTTTGCTTTGAAATATCAATGCCGATTTGTGCCATTGATTCCACGGCCATTGGATCCACGCCATGCGGCGCGGAGCCTGCGGAAAAAGCCTCAATTGAATCGCCCTTGAAATGGCGGGTGAGGCCCTCGGCCATCTGGCTGCGGCAGGCGTTTCCAGTACAGAGAAAGAGGATTTTAATTTTTTTGCTCATGGGGCCTTTCTCAACTTGTGGGTTGTTCAAAAGAATCTATCCATTGTGAAAGAGTTTCTCTTATTGCATCCCGCACCTTGCAGGTTTTTTCCAGGCGCTCTTCCCAGGAGCCGGTAAAGGATGCCGGATCCGCAAAGCTCCATTGCAGTCGCCGCGCAATACCCGGAAAAACCGGGCATTTGGCCTCATGGCTTGCCTCGCAGACCGTTATAACAAAATCATAAATCTGGCCTTTTTTGTAGAGGTCAAAAACACTTTGGGTCTTGTTTTGGGAAATGTCCAGGCCAACTTCCGCCATAACCGCCACGGCCAAGGGGTTTAAAGGGCCAGGTTCAAAGCCCGCGCTTTCCACCTCAAAGCGCCCTTTCCCCATCTCTTGCAGCAGGGCCTGGGCCATCTGGCTTCTTGCGCTGTTGGCAACGCATATAAAAAGGACACGGATGAGTTTTTCGGACATGGGCTTTTCCTTTGCAGTCTTTTGCTTGCAGTGTGACAGCCAGCTTCAAATTAAGGGTCAAATGTTAAGATTTGATTAGCGCCTGCAACAAAAATCCTGACAGCCCTCCGGTTATGCTGCAAAGTCGCTCCAAAGAAGCCTTTTTTGTTGGGAATGGACGGCGGTTTAGGATTTACAGGCTGTATGGGTTCTTATATTGTGTTGAAGTTTTTCAAGGGGAACTTGAGGCAGACCCTTTTTGTGGCAGGGCCAATAAATGGCTGATTCCTATAAAAAAGCTGTTTTGTCCTGGTGTTTTTACGACTGGGCCAACAGCGCCTTTGCAACAACGGTTATGGCAGCCTTTTTTCCGCCTTTTTTCCGGGAGCTTGCCCTTGCCGCAGGCGTTGAGGCGGCCACGGCCACGGCCTACTGGGGCTACACGGCGTCTGTTGCCATGATGCTTGTGGCTGTTATTGCCCCCATGCTTGGCGCAATGGCAGACCACACACGAAGCCGGGTGCGCTCTGTGGGTATATTCACTGCAACCGGGGTTGTTTTTACGGCCTGCTTTGCCTTCATTGCCCCTGGAGCCTGGAAAATGGCGGCCCTGCTTTTCATTGGGGCCAACCTGGGCTTTGCCGGGGCCAATATTTTCTATGAGTCCCTGCTGCCCTCTGTTGCCAAATACGGGGATGCAGACAGGGTTTCATCTCTGGGCTATGCGCTGGGCTATGTGGGCGGCGGGCTGCTTCTTGTAATCAACATGGCAATGGTTCTCAAATGGGAAGCTTTAGGCTTTCCCAGTGCACTTTTTGCGCTCAAGGCCTCCTTTTTTTCCGTTGCCCTGTGGTGGGGGGCCTTTTCCCTGCCCTTGCTCAAAAATGTGCCCGAACCGGGGGGAAAATCCCTAACAAAAACCTCCTTTCTCCAGGCTGCATCCG
>JASEHB010000113.1 GCA_030018745.1 Desulfatibacillaceae bacterium
CGGCAAAATTTTTCACCCTTCGGGCGAACCAAAGGCCCGGCAAACGACTGCCGCAGCTCCTACTCCATGCGCCGCAGCACCCAGTTTATATCGCGTTTTGTGGATTGATCATCAGGGTTCAGCCGGACAGCCTCTTGAAGCTGGGCCAGGGCATCATCGTAAAGGCCCTGGCGGGCCAGGGTGAGACCCAAATTCTTGCGGGCCTGTGCATTTTCCGGAGCCAAAAGAACCGCCTGCTCAAAATATGTTCCGGCCATTTCCAGATTCCCCAGCGAGGCGGCCCCAACCCCAAGGCTTAACGGCACCTCAAAATCGTTGGGAAGCAGCGCCAGAGCCTGCTTTAAGCTTACAAGGGCATCTTCGGCAAAATTTGCGTTAAGCTGGGTCACACCCAGATTTTTGTATGCCGCGCCCAGCTCATGGCGGACTGTAAAAGCCCGGCCAAAATAAGGGGCAGCCTCATCAGCCCTGCCAACAGCCGTAAGGGCAAGGCCCATGTCCATCAAAAAGGAGAGCCTGTCCCCAAGAAGCTTTGCAGCCCGGCCAAAATGCCCAGCCGCCTCTGCAGACAGGCCCTGGGCATTAAGGGCAATACCCAGGCTGTTATGCAGAGAGGGATTGTTTTTATCCTTTGCAAGGAGCGTAAAAAAGTGCTCCAGCGCATCTTCAACCTGCCCCTCGCCCAAAAGGATATTGCCCATAAGTACAATAAGCTGTGCCTGTTGAGGAATCCTTGAAAGGACTTGCTCAAGATGTCTTTTTGCATCGCTGGGCTGATTCAGGTCAAAAAATGCTAATGCCAGGTTGATGGTTGCGTCAAAGAAATCCGGCTCTATTGAAAGAGCCTTTTGAAACTGTCCAATGGCATCCCAGGGTTTGCCAAGAGCCATAAGGGCCATGCCCAGATTGTTGTGGGCCTCTGGAAGGCCCGGCGCCCGTGCAATGGCCTCTTCAAAGGCCTTTGCCGCCCTTTCCGGCCTTCCTGCCTCCATGTGCATAATCCCAAGCTGCTGGCGGGCCAGGGCGTGATCGGGCCTCAATTGAATCAGAAGCTCAAACATATCCACAGCCTTGGCATAATTCTGGATTCTTTTATAGTAAATGCCCAGGCTGTAGGCGGCATCCAGATCCAGAGGATTCACCTTAAGAGCCTCCCACAGATAGTATTCGGCAATACTTGGAAGATTCTTTTCAAAGTAGGCTCCTGCAAGGCCGACATAGGGCAGGGAAATGCCTGGAGCTTTGTTTAATGCGTCTTGCCAAAGCCTTTGGCTGTCTGCCCATACCCTGTTGCGGGAAAAGCTTGCCAGGGCAAGAACCAGGCACAGGGCAAAAACCCCACCGGTTTTGATTGCCCTGCCCCCGCCAATGCCCGCCAGCGCAAGGCATATTGCCAATACTGCAAACATGAATGGCAGGTACATCCGCTGCTCTGCCACCATTTCCAGATTGATGACCGATGACTCCAGGGCCAGGGCCAGAACAAACCAGAATATTGCAAAGCCTGCCATCGGCCTGCGGCGGGCAAGAACAAGACCGCTGACAACAAGGCCCAAAAGCCCTGCTCCTGCAAAAAGGGTTAAAGGCGGGTCAAAAAGGGTTTCGGATACTGCAAAGTCGTGCACAAGACTCAAACGGTATGGCGCAGGGAAAAAGTAGAGGCTTATGTAATAAAAAAGCACCCTCCATTGGGTGATAAGCCGCTTCATGGGGGTCAGGGTGCTGCCCAGAACATTTTCGTAGTCAAAAATGACTGCCCCGGGATTGGTCTGCCGCCAGACCAGCACCGCAGTAAAGGCAAGCACTGCAAAAAACGCCCATCCAAAAGCCTGGATAGCTTTGCCCCGGTTCTTTTTCTTCGGAATCGCAATCAGGGCGCCAAGCCCGCCAAGGACAAGCAGGGCAATCCCGGCCAGGGCCAGGGTGAATGGCTCAACAGGGCTTACTCCCACAAGAAGGGCCGAGGCAATGACTCCAATGGCTGCCAGGCACAAAAGCCAGACAAGCCTTTCTGCCAGCCATTTGGGCTTGCCGCCCTGAAAGAAGACCCACTCGTAAAGAAAAATGCAAAAGGGCAGAGCCAAAGCGCTCTGTTTGGAGCCTATCGCCAGAACAGCGCACAGAATGCTGGCAGCAAAAGCCTTTATCCGCCCTGCCCCCGGCCCGGCCAGACGCGCCCTGGCATAGGCGTAAATGCTGGCAACAAAAAAAAGGGAGTAAAGCACGGTCGCCCGCTGCACAATATAGCTCACCGAGCCTGTTGCAGCCGGGTGGAGCATCCATATACAGGCGGCTGCAAGGGCAATAACCCCGGCCTGTTTTTTGCCAGCTTCTGAAAGGCACAGCAAAAGGGTGATTTTTGCCAAAAGAAAAAACACGGCGCCGCAGGCAATGTGCAGGACCACATTGGCAAGGTGATAGCCAAAGGTGTCCATGCCATGCACAAGGTGGTTGATGGCAAAGGTAAAACTTGTTACAGGCCGCTGGGTTTTTAAGGAGTTCAAAAGCCCTTCAAGTGAAAGGCCGGTAAGGTGCACCCTGGTGTTTTCCACAATAAAGCGGGTGTCATCATAAACAAAGGGGCCTTTTAAGGAGGGCGCGTATGCAGCAAGGCAGACAAGGGCTGCAATGCAAAACAAAATCCTTTCCCTTGGGGATGGCCCCAACAAAGGGTTCCGGCTTTGTTTTTCCGTTTGCCCTGTCGGTTGGTTCAAAACAGATGCCTTTTTATATGTCGCCATCAGCTTTGGGGTAAATTTTTTCCTGCAAAAAAGGCTCCTGCATAAGCCTTGAGTAGAGCAGGGAAATTTCCTGGGGCAGCTCATCACGACGCCCGCCCTTATCCGGAAACTTTTGGCTGTTTTGTGGCATTAAAAAGGCGTTTACAGCCTCTTCAAATGCCCTTGCATCGTCAGGCCATGCAAGCCCTGCGCCTGCAAAGGCCCGGCCAAGCTCTGCCTTCCAGTCCAAAAGCAGGTTTTCAAAGCGCAGAACCCCTGCTTGCAGGCCAACAAGCCCGGCAATGGCCGACTGATTGTGGCTGAGCCAGCAGCCAAGCCCCTTTTCCAGAGAAAAGCCGTTTCGCCTGTTAAGGGATAGCGCCACTTCAAGGGGATGACGCACCACAAACAGGCAGGAAAAGGCAATGCCTTTTTTTATGAGCACTTTTTTCCACAGGGGAAGCAGCAGACAGAGGCGCGGGTCCTTAACCGCCCATACAGGTCGGCCCCCAAAAGCTTTTGTTATCATATCCCCCAGAGCATCACCAAAAGGGGCGGCTGTTGCATCATTTTCCCAGCCTGGAGAAAGGGCAATCTCCGTATCCCAGGTGCGGCCCAAAGCAGCAAGGAGCCTGTCATTGAACTTCATGACATCCAGACGCTCCCAGAAGCCCGAAGGGTTGTCCGGCCCACAGGGCAAAAGCTCATCATCTGCTCCAAGCCAGGCCCCGGCAAGGTTTGCCATGCGGCTTGCCACCGAGGTCCCGCTCCTGTGCATCCCAACAATGAGAATTCCCTTTCCAGGTCTTTGGGCGGGCATTTTATTCCCTGGTTTAAGAGTTCCGGGCCTTTTTCTCCGGTTTGCAGGAAAGATCCATAAGCCCGGTGAAAAGGGGATTTTGCCGGGCCTCAACCTTGAAGGTCACGGCGTCCACAATCCTGTGCAGGTAAACCTCATCAGCACCCGCAAGGGCCGTTACCCCGGCGTTTGCAAAGTAAATGCCCGGAGCCATGCGGCATTCAAAGCAGAATTGCTGCTCAATCCTCTGGTTTCCGGCAGTCTCCATGCCCTGGCCGAAGGGGTGGCTCACCTGGCCCGAAAGACAAAGGCCCGATGGTGCGACAATCATCATGCCCATGCGAACCTTTGAGGCTGGCCCCGTAAAAAGCACCTCATACCTGTAAAAATAGTTCCGGCCAATGGTGAGTGTCCTCACAATGTTGCCGGACTCATCGGTTATGCGCGGGTTTTCTATGACTGCGCCCTGGGATGAGTAAACAACCGGATTCCTGGCAACAGGCTCTGCCCCGCTGCCAGGACCCTCCCATGAAGGCTGCTCCGGCCCGCCTGCACGAACCTTTTCCCGCAGGATTCCCTTTTCAGCCGGAAGGGCAAAGGAAAATCTCTCGTAAAGGCTTACCACTCCCTTGGGTTCGCCAAAGGCCATTATGCGGCCCTCGTCCAGCATTAGCACCCTGCTGGCTATCTGCACGGTGTTGTTCATATCGTGGGATACAAAGATTATGGTGACACCCTGCTGCTGCATCTGGCGTATGCGCAAAAAGCATTTCCGCTGGAATGCCGCATCACCCACAGCCAGAACCTCATCAATTACAAGCACTTGTGGCTCGGCGTGGATGGCCGTTGCAAAGGCAAGCCGAACCTTCATGCCCGCAGAATAGGTACGCACCGGCTGATCCAGAAATGGGCCTATGTCTGCAAAAGCGGCAATGCTTTCAATGCGCTCCTTCAAATCCTTGGCGGAAAAGCCTAAAAGCGCATCTGCCAGATGAACATTTTCCCTTCCCGTGAACTCCGGGTCAAAACCAACCCCAAGTTCAAGCAGGGTGGCCATTGTGCCCCGCACTGTCACGCTGCCCTTGTCTGGCCTTTGAATGCCTGCAAGGATTTTTAAAAGAGTGGACTTGCCGGAGCCATTGTCGCCAACAATGCCTAAAGTTTCGCCCCTGGCCACGGAAAAGGAGACATCGCAAAGGGCGCTGACGGATTTTGCAGGAAGCCCGCTGCCCAAAAGAACGCGCTTGAGCCTTGCCCCGGCGCTTTCATCAACTGCAAATCTCTTTGAAAGGCCGCAGACTTCAACCGCAGCATCGCCCAAAGGTTCTTCTGGCAGCTGGCTTTTTAAAGGAGCGTTTTGCTTGGCTGGCCTTGTCATGAAATACAGTCCGTGTTGCGCTTGGCATCTGTTGCCCAAAGCCTTATTGGATGATTGCAGAATAAACGCTTCTCATCTTTTGTGCAATGGCGCTCCAGGAATGGGAAAGGGCCTGCAAGCGGGCCTGCCTGCCCATTTCTGAACAGGCCTGGGGGTTTTGGGCCAGAAATTCCAATATGTCGGCCAGGCGCCGGGCATTTCCGGCAGGGGCCAAAAGGGCGCAGTCTGCATTTGTGTAGGCGCTTACTCCGCCGACATCCGTTGCCGCAATGGGCAGCCCGCAGGCCATGCCTTCAAGAAGCGCATTGCTGGCAACTGCATCCTTTAAGGGCAACAAAAGGCAGTTGGCGCTCCGGTACAAATCAAGCAGCCCGGAATCCGAAACCCTGCCCAGAACCTTGACATGGGCATTTTGCTCCAGGCCTTTTTTAAACGAGTCCTCTGCCAGAATCAAAAAGCGGATGGGAGTGTCCATGCCGGAGCATTTTTGTATTGTGCTGTTTAAAAGTGCTTCGTCCCGCAGCCAGGAGCCGACCACCAGAGCAGTGAAAGGCTCTTTTGACGCCACATTTTCCAGAGGCCGGAAAAAGTGGGTATCCACCCCGTGGGGTACAAAGAAAATGCGGGTTTTGGGGCAGAGCTTTTCAAGAAAATCCATCTGGCAGGGAGCCAGAGCAATAAGGGCATCCGCCCGCTCCAAAAGTTTAGGCTGCGGCATGGCCGTAAAAAAAACGCTTTGGGGCTGATGCAGGGTGGCAACCAGGGCGCCGGGCCTTTTTTGGGGGCCAAAGCCAAGCCAGCGGAAGGAGTTTTCTCCGTAGAGGGCGTGGATGATGCAGGATTTGACGGCCTTTGTTGCAAGAGCGGCAAGCTCGGCTGCCAGAAAGGAATTGTTCCAGTACCAGCCGGAATTGGGCGGGTCCAGAAAGAGTCGGGGAAGCCTGGCAGGCATGGCGTCCAGCAAGCGATTTGCCAGCCTTGGCGGAGCAATCACCCTGGCAGACATGGCCTCACTCAAGCGGGCATAGCCGGAATGCGCTCCATGACGGGGCATGGGAGCGGCAATGTGCACAATCCGGGTCATGGCTCCCCCCGGCCTGCATTGCCGCCATGCAACAGCCCTTCAATGGCCTTGGAAGCCTTTAAGCTTATGGCCTCCCATCCAAAGCCATCCTCCACAAAGGCCCTGGCATTTTTTGATAGTATGGCGCAGGCGTCAACATCAGCCATAAGGCTGGCAAGGGCATTTGCCATATTATGGGGAGAGGATTTTATCACATGGATATTGTCCTCAAGGGCAAGGCCCCGGCAGCCGAATGGGGTGGAAACAACAGGCAGCCCGGCGCTCATATAGTCCAGCATTTTTATGTTAACGCCCGAACCCTGCAAAACCGGATTAAGCCCTGCATCTGCTGCTGCAAGGTGCAACTGCAAATCCTCTTCGCAAAGCACTCCGGCAAGAACAAGGTTGACTGGGGTGCTTGCGCCTTCAAGGGCTTTGCACACGCTTCCGGCAATCACAAAGCTTATGTTGGGCAGATTTGGGGCAAGATTTTGGGCAATGAGCCTTGCAGCCTGAATGTTGGGCGGATAAAGCGCGCCGATGAAAAGGGCAACAGGCTGCGGGCCAAGCCCAAGCCTTTGTTTGGCTGCGGTTTTTGCAGCCGGATCCGGCAGGTCCGGCAGGTCCGTGCCGTTTGGAATTATGGTTACCCGGCAAGACTCCAGCCCGTAAAGGCGGCAAAGGGCAGCAGCATCTTTGCTGCTGGTGGCAAAAATCAGCGAGCTTTTTCTGCAAGCCTGTCTTTCGGCCATCCAGGTTGCCATTGTAGCGGCAGGCCCAAGCCTCTTGCTGCCCACAAGATTTTTCATGAGCAGGTATTCGCAGTTGTGGGCATCATAAATGTTAATGGCATTTTGCTTTTTAAAAAGAAGCCCGGCTGACCAGGGATGGGAGGCAATAACCACATCTGCCGGTGTTTTTTCAATTGCCTTTGCAAATGAGCGGCACAGGTCCATGAAAAAGTATCGGTAGAGATCAAAACCAAGGTTGGGAATAATACGCTGCTGCCATCTCTCAAAAAAAGGGTGATGATTCGGAAAGGGTACAAGCACCTGGGTGATGTTTTCTGAAACCTGGCCGCTTTTGCAGGGTTTGTCCGGCTCAAGCATACCAACATAGGTTATGGAAAAGCGCTCAACAGGCAGATGCTTTAAAATTCCCCAGATGCGCTTTGGCCCGCCCCACAGGGCAGGGTACAAGGGCGCGGTGTCTGCCACCAGAAGCTTGATGGGGCGCACCTGCTTCACTTTTCATCCCCATTCTGGTTTGCAGGAGAGGCTTTTTCGCGGCTTTCAGGCGTCCATTTCAGGCCCAGGTCCCTGCACAGGCGGCGCAGCTTTTTTAAGCGGAAGCGGCGGACAGCAAGGGTGTTGGACCCGTCTTTTGTCATCCATCCGCCGTTTGTGTCGTAAAGCACCTGGCCTTGTTTTGTTTTGGTTCAGCGTGATTTGGACAAATCCGATTCACA
>JASEHB010000114.1 GCA_030018745.1 Desulfatibacillaceae bacterium
GCAACGCAGCCATCGTTTTCCTGGGGCCGCCCCTCACTTCCTAAAGCCCTAATTGCACACAGGTTGGGCGATCACCATTATTTGCCATCCCATATTATGCAGGAATCTGCCAAGAAGGGGGTCAAGGGGGGCTGGGGTTATGAATGCGGGCGGCCTTTGCGGCCATCGGGCCACAAGGCCGGGCAGGGTAAGGCTTATGGGCGCGGGCTGCTCCCTTTTTGCGGCTGCAAAGGCTGTCGGCTCGCTTATTGCTGCGCCTGTGGCTGCAAAAATTGTCTGGGCAAGTGTTGCGCTTGGGGCGCTGGCCGGCAGGGTAAGCACGGCAAGGCCCATTGCCTGCAAATGCTCCTTTGCCTGTCCCTGTATGTTGCCAAAATCCACAATCACTTCACGGCCATCGCTCATCCTTGCCATGTTGGTCAGCACCTTCACCTCAAAACCTGCGTAAGGGAAGGATATGGGCACATTGCCTGCATAGGGCGTCTGTGCAAAGGCAAAGAGCATGGCCGCCAGATCCTGGCAGGAGGGGGCATCTGCAACAACAGGCGCAGGAACGCCAGCCGGTGCGGCGGCCTGCAATTTTGCGGGTTTTCCATCAACAATTTCAAGAAGGTTTATGTTGTGGCGGCCAAGAAAATCAACCATTGCCGGGTCTGTTGCCTGGGATGCCTTTTCCAGCCAGCAGACTGCCAGGACCGGACTGCCCTGGGGAAGCACAAACATATCTGCTGAAATGCTGATGGTGGCAAAATTTGCGGAAAAGGCCCTTTTTTCCCGTGTCCAGGCAATTCCAGCTCCGTCAAGCACCGCCCCTAAAATCAACACAGGCTTTGCCGCAGCCGGAACTTCAACCAGGGCAAGCTGCTTCCAGAACTGCCCGATGACTGCCAGGTCTTTTTTATCCGGCTGGCCTTTTGCAGAATAAAGCAGGACCTGCCCGCCGCCCGGAAGCAGGGCGGTTGGATACAGGGATAAATCCAGGGCCAGGTCCGGGCCGTCCTCCCGCGGAAAGAAGTAGGTCCCCGAATCAAGCAGCTCGATCTGAAGTGCTTTAAGAACCGGGCCGATTCCTTTGATGTCCGGGGGGACAATTTTTGGCTTTGGCGCAGGCTCAAGGGGGATGATTTTTTCGGGCAGAGGCTCCTCTTTGATGGGTTCGGGAGCTTCTGCAATATCTGCCTGCCCGGCAGGCAGCGGCAGAGGCCGTGGAGCGGGCAGGGCAGGGAGGGCCGGTTTTTCCGGAGTGATTGCCTGGGGTGAAGGCTCCATTATTGCTGCAAGGATGGCGGCAAGCTTTCCTGGCTCCTGCTGCTTTTCCGGCTCTGTTGCAGCAGGCCTTGGGGCAGGAGCTGGCAGGGGCCTTTTTTCAGGGGTCTTTTTTGCCTCCGGTTTTTCCGGCTTAACTTGCAATTCCCCTTGAATGACCGGCAATGGTGCATCCTGCCGGGGCAGGGGCGCGTCAGTTGTTGAAGGAGGGGCCTGTCCGATTGCCACGGGCGCTGGCGTTGGCGCAGGTGCTGGCGCAGGGGCAGAGGTTGGCGCAGGGGGTGGCACGGGTGCAGGCATAGGCGCTGGCACGGGTGCTGGGACAGTTGCCACGGGCGCTGGTTTTTTCTCTTCCCTGTCGGCTTGCTCCACAATCACTATGTGCCCTGACCAGGCAGGGGGCAGTTGGTGGGCGGATTTCTCCTGTGGCGCTGCCTGGGGTTTTGGCTCAATCTGCGCTGGTTTTAGGGCCTGCTGCTCCTTTGTGCCGGGGATTATTATGCGGATGGGTTCCTCTGCCGCCTTTGTTTGAGGGGCTGGGTCAACAGCCAGGGGCATCATGGAAGGCCCTGCAATGGGCGGCATAATCCTGGGCTTTTCCTTGGTTGCAAGCTTTAAAGGTGTTTCCGGCGCAGGGGCCGGAGCAGGAGGCGGAGTTGGGGCAGGCGCGGGTTTTACCACAGGCGCAGGGGGTGGCGCAGGCCTTGCCGCAGGCCTCTCAATTGGCGGCATCTCGTCTGGCTTGTCCCGCACCGCAAGCTTTACTGGCAATTCCGGTTCAGGGGGCGCAGTCGGCGCAGGGGTTGGTGCAGGCCTTGCCGCAGGCCTTTCAACGGGCGGGATTTCATCGGGCTTGTCCCGCACCGCAAGCTTTACCAGCAATTCCGGTTCAACCGGCGCAGCAGGCACAACCGGCGCAGGGGTTGGCGCGATTTCTACCATCTGCGGAAGGGGAGCTGGCGCTTGCGGCTCGTAAGCCTCCTCATCCAAAGGCGGGGCAGGGGCCGGTTTGGTTTCCGCAGCAGCAAGGGCCTGCTCCTGCTCAAGGGATTGAGGCAGGGCAATAAGGTTTCCGACAAATATGCGGTTTATGTCATCCACCTGGGGGTTTAGGTGCACAAAGGCATCAAGGGCCTGTTTGTATGAAGCCGAGCCAACAGGACCAAACCGCTGTGACAAAAGGGAGGAAACCGTGTCCCCTGCCTTGACCCTGTAAGAGGAAGCCTCAAAAGCTGTGACCGGCAAGAGGTCCTGCACGGGAGCATCCTGCGTACCAGCGGCAAGGGCCGCCATGCCTGCCGGTTGTTCTGTCATTGGCAGATAAAGGGTCTCTCCTGCAAAGATGATATTCTTGTCCTTGATGAGCGGATTGGCCTCCAGAAAAGCATCCAGTGCCTTTTGGCGGTCATCCGCATTGGCAGGGGCATAATGCCTTTCAATTATGTTAGAAACCGTGTCCCCCCTCCGCACCCGGTATGGCAGGAAATAGGCTTGGCTGTCCGGCTCGGCCTGCCCGGAAACATGTGCCTTATCCGGCTCCTGCTCCCCGCCTGGCCACACAGAAAGAAAGGGCAGGCGCACAGGCTCGCCGGGCGCTCCATCTGCCGAAGAAGGCCCCAGTATTTTAAGGGGGATTACAAGCACCTGACCCGGATAGATTGTGTTGATGTTTCTGATGGATGGGTTTAGCGCCAGGAATATGCGCATGAACTCCGGAAAGGCCCGGTATGCTATCTGGCCCTTCAGGCGCATGACCTCAAGAACAAAGTCGCCCGGCTGCACAGTATAGGTGTCGCACAGAACAGCGGTATCCAGCACGCTTTTGACAAAGAACTCCCGGTAGGTGAGGGCCTTTGCAGAGGGTGCAAAAAGGGCCGCCGCCACAAGAAGAAAGGCCAGCGCCAGGGCAAGTTTTCTCATAGAAGGCCTATTTGCCCTTTTTGGAGAGGGAAAGCGCCTTTGCAATGTCCCTGCCGGTCTTTTCCACAAACTCTGCAAACTCCTTGCTGGAAAGGGGCTTGCCAGGGGCCGGGACCTTTTTCAGATCATCAGGCCGCACAAGCTGCGGAGCATTTACAAGCTCCTGTTTGGGAATCACGCCGTAATCAGTATCAAAGGAATCATTGTAATAAGCATCCTGAAAGCCGGAAAACTTCAGGGCATGGGCTGTGGCGTCAAGCACGGCCACGACTGCATCCGAAACAATTCCCTGCTGCAAGGCTGCAAGCATCCCTGCATGGCATTCACCGCCCTGGGTGCAGGCAATGTGCCCCCTGCGGTTAACAGAAAGCATACTGTCCATTATCTGCTGCTCTGTGACCTGCACCACAAAAACGCTTTTTCTGCCTGCAAGCTCGTTGTAGCGCCTTGCAAGGTGAATGACCCTGGGCATGGAAACAGGGTTGCCTATCATGGCGGCTTGGGCAACAGAGGGCGAAACGGTTACCGGCTCAAAATGCCGCCTGTTTTCATCCTGCTCAAGGTAGTAGCGGTAAACCGGGTCTGCGTGGTGGCTCTGCACGCCAACAATTTTTGGCAGGGATTTGATTATGCCTGTCTCAAAAAACTTTATAAAGCCGCTCATCACTGCTGTTATGTTGCCAGCGTTGCCGATTGGCACAAAAACCGCCAGATTTGCCACATCCCAGTCAAAATCCTGGGCTATTTCATAGGAATATGACTCCTGACCCAGGATGCGCCATGCGTTCTTGCTGTTTAACAGCGCCACATTGTACTGGGCTGCCAGGGCCTCCACCACCTTCATGCAATCATCGAAAACTCCGGGGATTTCAAACACCTGTGCGCCTGCACCAAGGGGCTGGCCCAACTGCTGGGGTGTAACCTTGCCCTGGGGCAGCAGAACCGCGCACTTTACAAGGGGGTAAAGGTAGCTGGCATAAAGGGCTGCCGATGCGCTTGTGTCGCCTGTGGAGGCGCACACGGCAAGGACCTCGTCAACAAGCCCCTCCCTTAACAGCAGGTTGATGTAGCTCATGGCGCTGGCCATGCCCCTGTCCTTGAAGGAGGCAGACGGGTTCTGGCCGTCATTCTTGTAGAAGAAGCGCATTCCCGATTCGCTCTGGAGCGCGGGCGATGCCTCAACAATGGGTGTGTGGCCCTCGCCAAGATACACAACAGCCTCAAGGGGGATGATTGGGCCGATGAACTCGTGATAGGTGTATATGCCGCGAAGGGCAGGCAAGGTGAGTGTACGGCGAAAGCTGAAAATGGCTTGCCACTGCTCCGGGGAAATTTTCTTGAGCCTGTCAAACTGCCTGTCCTCCAGCAGAAGCACGCCGTTACACTTTGGGCAGGTGTACAAAAGCTCTGTGATGGGGTGAAAGGCCTGGCAGCTCAAACAGCGGTAAGCCATTTCTCCGGAAGGCTTCGGAATGACCATCTCTGCAACTTGGGGCAAAAGAGCGTTTGAAAGCATCAGCAAATTTCCTTTATGCCGCCCATATAGGGCCAAAGGGCTTCCGGCAGGCTCACCGAGCCGTCTGAATTCTGAAAGTTTTCAAGGATTGCCGCAACCGTGCGGCCAACAGCAAGGCCAGACCCGTTTAGGGTATGCACAAAGCGGGTTCCCTTTTTGCCGGGGGACCTGTAGCGGATGTTGGCCCGCCGGGCCTGAAAATCAGTAAAATTGCTGCAAGAGCTTATTTCCCGAAAGCAGTTCTGGGCAGGCATCCATACCTCTATGTCGTAGGTCTTGGCAGATGAAAAGCCCATGTCCCCGGTGCAAAGGGTGATTACCCGATGGGGCAGATTTAAAAGCTCAAGAACAGACCGGGCGTTTTCCAGCAGGCCCTCAAGCTCGTCAAAGGAGCTTTCCGGCGTGGTGAATTTGACAAGCTCCACCTTGTTGAACTGGTGCTGGCGGATAAGCCCGCGCGTGTCCTTGCCGTAAGAGCCTGCCTCGGAACGGAAGCAGGGCGTGTAGGCCGCATAGCGGACGGGCAGGTCCTTTTCTTCGAGTATTTCGCCTGCATGGATGTTTGTTACAGGCACCTCGGCAGTGGGCGTGAGAAAATAGTCAAGGCCCTCCAGTTTGAAAAGGTCTTCTGCAAACTTGGGCAACTGGCCCGTGCCCACAAGGCTTGCGCGGTTCACTATGAAAGGCGGCAGGGTTTCCCTGTAGCCGTGCTTTGCGGTGTGCAGGTCCAGCATGAAGTTTATGAGCGCCCTCTCCAGCCGCGCACCTGCCCCAAAATACAGGGGAAACCTTGCCCCGGTTATCTTTGCGGCCCTGGCAAAGTCCAGAATGCCCAAAGCCTCGCCAATGTCCCAGTGGGCCTTTGGCTCAAAATCGAACTTGGGGGGATCGCCCCAGACTTTTATCACCGGGTTGTCTTTTTCATCTTTGCCAACAGGCACGGACTGGTCTGGCACATTGGGCAGGCTCAACATTATCTGGCTTAAAATTTCATCCTTCTGGGCAAGCTCCTGCTCAAGAACCTTTATGGTGTCCGAGGCTTCGCGCATTATGGCCTGAACAACGGAGCTGTCCTGGCCCGCCTTTTTCATCTGGCCTATCTGCTGGCTCACCGTGTTTCTGTTGTGGCGCAGCTCCTCAATGCGGCCAAGAAGCCCGCGCCTTTGCTCATCAAGGGCAAGAAAGTCTGCAAGGCCCTGGCCCATGCCCCGGTTTTTGAGGGCCTGATTCACGGCGTCCGTGTTTTCGCGCACAAATTTTATATCCAGCATGGCAACCTGCTTGTTTAGGTTTTGGAAGGGTGCATACCAGCCCCAAGGCAGGGGCAAAAAATTATTGAAGACTAAAATTATTTTGTAGCATTGGAAGGGACTTTGGTCAATGAATAGAAGAAAGTATGCAGGGCGGCCCCAGGAAGACGATAGCTGCGTTATGCGGGGCGAGCCGGGTCTCGATGTGCCAGCAGTACACCTTCGCCCCGGCTCGCCTCGCAAGCCTTGCTCTCGTCTCCCTGGAACCGCCCTGTATGTAGCCTCGTGGGTTGGGTGGTTCCGCGCGAAGCGCGGGTTCACCCAATAATCTGCTGCAACGCGCAAGGTTCACCCAACAATGCCATTTTTGCAGCCTTTTCCCTTCACGCACAAGCGAACAGGGCGGCCCCAAGGTTTTGTTTTTTCCCCTTCAGCTAAAAATGCACAGGGCGGTTCCAGGGAAAGGAGAGCAAGGCGCGCGAGCGAGGAATGAGGGAGTGTACAGTTGGTACATGACCGAAATTCCGAGTAAAGCGCAACACAGCTATCCTTTTCCTGGGGCCGCCCCTTATCTTTCTAGAAGAGGGTGCCTACATACCCCACAAAGCTTGATCCTGGGCTTTTATCGTGGCTCGTTGCGTAATCGAGCAATTGGCCCCTTGTTGCGCCCAGCGCCCTGGCTGCGGCAACTGTTGCGGCAACCGCTCCGCTGCAACAGGCATTGTGCCTTGTCAGCCCTTGGGCAATCACGCCATCGGAATCCAGGGCCAAAATTTTTTCAATCTGGGCCTTGTCATTTTCTTTGGACCATTTAAGGGCGTCCGCTCCTGTGCCTGCCGGAGAAAAGCCGTAGTTAGGCCCGTAATGGGTGAGATCCGTGGAGCCTATCACCTTTAAGGAAACTCCCTGGCTTTTGGTTATGTCAATAAGGGCCTGGCCTATGGCCGCGGCCTGGCTTCCGGGGGCCGGGCCTATGGGGATGATTTTGGCTTTGGGGAAAAAATATTTAACAAAGGGAAGCAGCAGCTCAATGGTGTTGTCCCGCACATGGCGGGATGGGGTTTCGATCTGGAAGTTAAAGCCCCTGGAAAGCTGAATGGCTGCTTCCGAGGCCACTTCCAGAGGGCCAAGCGGCGTTTCCCAAAGGCCGTCTGTCATTATGAAATGCGGGTGGCCCTGACCTAAATGCATTCCGAAAATGGCTATAACATCCGCGCTGCCGCAGTGGGCCATTGCAGAGACCACCCTTGCGGCAATGCGCCCGGAAAAGGCCCATCCAGCGTGCGGGGCAATTCCGCCCACACCGAGAATGCCCTCTTCAATGGCAACCGGGCCGTCAGAAACAAAGCTCTCAATCTGCTCTCTGCATTGAACAGGGTCGGCTGGATACCAGCTTCCGGCAAAGTCCGCTCTTCGCATTTGCATAAAAACCCCCTTTGGCCAAAAGGCCCCGGCTTAAAAAGAAGAAACAAAAC
>JASEHB010000115.1 GCA_030018745.1 Desulfatibacillaceae bacterium
GGGTCGGCCAGGTTTCTCACGGCATAAGGAGCATCAAGCGTGGCCAGTGCAAAGGCTGCTCCGGGCAACAGGGCTGTTGCCAGCAAAAGGGCTGCTGCAAGTTTTACAAACAGTTTAAATTGCTTTTCCATGGGCATTCCTCCCCTGCTCTTGTTTTTTTGCGCCCAAAGGCCTTGTTTCCTGCTGCCGTCTCTTGCAGGCAAAGCTTTGGGCAAAGGGGCAAAAAAAAATCCCTGGGCCAAAAAAGGCCCAAGGATTGCACCCAGCTTCTTCATCCTTGTAAAAAGCGCCGCGCATATTGAACGCGGCCCCGTTCCCTTGCTCCTGACGGCGCGGTACGGGTATCAAAAACCGGGCAGGTCTTCTGGCTCGTGGATCTACCTAATCGCCGCGCCTTCCCAACCGGCTTGGAACCGGAAAGTGGCTTTTGTGCGGCTTTTGTCCCCACTCACAGCGGCGGGACCGCGACGGCTTTTACCGTCTTCCCTTTTATGCCCTTTTAGGGCACCCGATTTAGCAAATTTTTGTTAACAGTATTTTGGCCCGCCTGTCAAGGCCTCTTTTTGCCTGCGGCTTTTTAAGGATGGTCTTCTGGCCTGCTCCTTGCCACAAGACAGGGCTGATTTCTTATATGGCAAAACCTGATTTCAGGATTTTTTTATAAATACTGCAAGGGCCGCGGCTCCTGCCAGGGCGGGTGCAAAGCCTGCCAGGGCGGATAAGGCTCCCCATCCGGAAAGTGTTGCGGCAAGAAACACCATTCCGCCTGCGCAGACCAGGACAGCAGGCCCAAGAGCCAAAGCTGCGGCCTTGTTTGCAGCAGAAGGCCTTAATGCCATCGCAAGGCCTGCCCCGGCAAACAGGGTTGCCGGAATAAGGGCAACCAGAGGTGCGGACGAGGGGGCTGCAAAAGCTGCCAGCAGGCCTGCCCACAGCAGGCTCAAAAGCACAGCTCCGTAAGATAGCAGCACAATGCGTCCAAATGAGGGCAAAGCAGTCTCTCCAGCGTTTTTGAGCAGGTCGGGCGGTTGCCTGGCAAAGGAGGCGGCAAGGGCGAAAATTTTTTCATCCGCAATTGCCTGGCCCGTTTTCTGGGACATCATGGCTTTGATTTCCACCAGTGAGCTGTAAACCCGCAGGCGGGCCGCAGCCTTTGAAATGCCAAGATTTTTGGCTATGGCACTAAAGGAAAGGCCGCGCACAAAGCGCCACAGAAAAACCCGGCGCAGGTCGGCGTCCAGGGTAAGCGCGCACCTGGCAGCCATTTCCCTTTCAGGGTCAGGGTCGGGCGGCGAGGCAGGTTGCACAGGTTGGGCGGGGCGTCCATTCATGGCGTCTCACGGGGCTGGGTTAAAAAAACATGCGGCTTGCCTTTGCATATCCCTATGCCCTACAATAAAATATTATACTTGTTATGCTATTCTTGGCAATATCAGCAAATTTGTCACCCGTTTTAAAATCGGGCATATAATGCCAAAACCGGCAAACCATTCCGCCCGTCTGAAAAGGAAAACCTTAATGGAATCGGATAACTGCGCCACGCCCAGGGTAAGCGTCATAATGCCCGCCTACAAGGAGGAGCAGGTCATCGCCTCTGTTATTGAACGGGTGCGCAAGGTTATGGACAATATTGGGCGCAGCTACGAAATTCTTGTGGTGGATGACGGCTCGCCCGATAACACGGCAAGGGCTGCCCATGATGCAGGGGCGCGCGTTGTGGCCCACCCCTACAACATAGGAAACGGCGCAGCGGTGAAGACGGGCATCCGCAATGCACGGGGCGAAAACCTTGTTCTGCTTGATGCGGACGGCCAGCACCCGCCGGAAGTGATTCCTGCCCTGCTGGAAAAGCTTGAGCATTTTGATATGGCCGTGGGCGCGAGAGCCAAGAATTCGGACACCAGCCTGCACAGGGACTTTGCAAACCGCATTTACAACGAGCTTGCAAGCTATGTGACAGGCAGGCAGATACCTGATCTCACAAGCGGCTTTCGGGCCATAAAAGGCCATATTGCGCGCGAGTTTGTAAGCCTTTTGCCCAACACATTTTCCTATCCCTCCACCCTTACCCTTGCCCTTTTCCGCTCCGGCTATTCCGTGGCATATCTGCCCATAACCGCAGCAAAGCGGCAGGGAAAAAGCAAGATAAAACTTTTGACCGATGGAAGCCGTTTTTTTCTCATCATTTTAAAAATAGCCACCCTCTTTGCGCCCATGCGGCTATTTTTTCCGGTGAGCCTTGCCATGTTTCTGGCAGGCCTTGCCTACGGACTTGTAAAAATATTTGTGCTGGATGCACCCTACGGTCCAACATCGGCCATGCTCATCACCATGTCGGTTCTGGTTTTTCTTGTGGGGCTTGTTTCCGAGCAGGTGGCCCAGCTTCGCTTTGATTCCCTTGGCCGCAGGATTGAAGCTGGCGCGCCGGATGATTGCAAGGGCCGGGAGGGTGTGCCAAAAAGCTTGGAAAACAAGGTTTGATGATGCTAACGGTTATATAATATAAGGAGGGGTAATGAAGGCCGTTATTCTGGCCGGAGGCTTTGGCACCCGGCTTTCAGAGGAAACCGACATCCTGCCCAAGCCCATGATAGAGATCGGAGGCCGCCCCCTTTTGTGGCACATAATGAAAATCTTTTCGTGCCAGGGGGTTGACAATTTTGTGGTGGCTTTAGGCTACAAGGGCCAGGTGATCAAGCGCTACTTCATGCAGTACCCTCTGCTGGCTTCAGATCTAACCGTGGATTTGGCCTCCGGCCAGTGCCAGGCCCAAAAGCTATCCGCCGAAAACTGGCGCATAGAGCTTGCGGACACAGGAGACGGCACAATGACCGGCGGCCGCTTGAAGCGCCTTAAAAACCGTCTGGACACCACCTTTTTCTTCACCTACGGGGACGGCCTTTCCAATGTGGACTTAAAAAAGCTTCTGTCCTTTCACAAAAGCCACGGCAAGCTGGCAACCGTAACGGCGGTCATGCCCCCCCACCGCTTTGGCGTGCTGGGCCTTAACGGAGACACGGTTACCCATTTTGCAGAAAAGCCCATGACCCACGACAACTACATAAACGGCGGCTTTTTTGTGCTTGAGCCTCAAGCCCTTGACTATATTGAGGGCGATGAAACCTCGTGGGAGCGGGAGCCTTGCGAAAGGCTTGCAGCAGACGGCCAGTTGATGGCCTTCAAGCATTCCGGCTACTGGCAGTGCGTAGACACCCTGCATGAGCTGCGGCTTTTGCGCAATTCCTGGGATTTAGGAAAGGCCCAATGGAAAATATGGGAATAAATCCTGACTTCTGGAAGGGCAAAAGGGTCTTTCTGACCGGGCACACCGGCTTCAAGGGAGCATGGCTTTCCCTCTGGCTCAAGCACCTTGGGGCCGTGGTTACAGGTTATGCCCTGGACCCGCCCACAAGCCCCAGCCTTTTTGAGGCGGCCCATGTTGGCAGAGGCATGGATTCATCAATTGCCGATGTGCGCGATTTTGACAGGCTTGCCCGTATCGTGAAAGGTTTTCAGCCCCAGGTGATTATACACATGGCGGCCCAAAGCCTTGTGCGGGAGTCCTATGCAAGCCCGCTGGAAACCTATTCCACAAATGTAATGGGCACGGCCAATGTGCTTGAAGCAGCCAGAAAAACTGACTCCATTGAAGCCATTGTTATTGTGACCACCGATAAGTGCTACGAAAACCGGGAATGGCTTTGGGGCTACAGGGAGGATGAGGCCCTTGGCGGCTTTGACCCCTATTCCAGCTCCAAAGCCTGTGCAGAGCTTGCCACAAGGGCCTATTACCAATCCTTTTTTGCCCAAAAGGGCAAGGGGGTGGCAAGCGTCAGGGCCGGCAATGTCATCGGCGGGGGAGACTGGGCTGCTGACCGGCTTTTGCCCGACCTGGCGCGGGCCTTTGCACAAGGGGCACCGGCCATCATCCGCAACCCGGATGCTGTGCGCCCCTGGCAGTTTGTCCTCGATCCTCTGGCTGGATACCTTATTCTTGCCCAAAAGCTTGCACAAGAGCCGGAAAAATTTTCCCTGCCATTCAACTTCGGGCCGGAGACAGCCTCGGCCCGGCCTGTTCGCATTCTGGCAGATATTGCAGCCGCTGCCTGGGGCAAAGGGGCAGCCTGGCGCGAGGAAAAAGACCCAAAAGCTCCCCATGAGGCACACACCCTCATGCTGGATTCCGCCAGGGCCAGGAGCCTGTTGAACTGGCGGGCAAAATATGATCTGGCAACCTCTGTCAGCAAAACCCTGCTTTGGTACAAGGCCTTCCACCAGGGCCAGGATGCGCAAAAGCTCACGATTGATCAGATAATGGAGCACCAAGAGATTCCATGCGCTCTTTAACCTGCCGGTTCTGCCACTCGTCCCTTGCCCACAGCCTTGTTGACCTTGGCGCAAGCCCCCTTTCCAACAGTTATCTGTCACCCGATGATTTAGGGCGCATGGAGCCTTTTTATCCTCTCCATGCAAGGGTTTGCAGCAAGTGCTTTCTGGTTCAGGTGGAAAGCTTCGAAAGCCCGGAGAGCATTTTTTCCGATTATGCCTATTTTTCATCCTATTCCGATTCCTGGCTTGCCCATTGCCGGAATTATGCAAAAAACATGGTTTCCGGGCTAATGCTTGGCCCAAAAAGCCTTGTGATGGAGGTTGCCGCCAATGACGGCTACCTGCTCCAGTATTTTTTGGATGAGGGCGTGCCGGTTGTAGGCATTGAGCCTGCCGCCAATGTGGCAGAGGCAGCCAGGAAAAAAGGCATTGAAACTGTTGTGGATTTCTTTGGCCTGTCACTTGCGGAAAAACTTGCCGGAGAAAACAGAAAGGCGGATCTGGTCATCGCCAACAATGTGCTTGCCCATGTGCCGGATATCAACGACTTTGTGGCCGGGCTTGCAGCCATATTAAAGGAAAACGGGACCCTCACCCTGGAATTTCCACATCTTCTGGAATTGATGGAGAATTGCCAGTTCGACACCATTTATCACGAGCATTTTTCCTATTTCTCCCTAATGGCCGTGAATAAAATTTTTGCAGCCCACGGGCTTTATGTGTTTGATGTGGAGCGCCTGCCCACCCACGGCGGCTCGCTTCGCATCCATGCCTGTCATGCAGGCCGGAACAGGCCGCTGGGCAATGGCTTTGGGCAGGTGATGGCCGCAGAAGAAGCCGCGGGGTTGGACGAAATTGCAACTTACGGCCTTTTTGAGGCAAAGGTTCACAAAATCAAGCGCGAAATCCTCTCCTTTTTAATAGAGGCCAAAAACAAGGGGCAGACAGTTGTGGGCTACGGCGCTCCGGCCAAGGGCAACACCCTTTTGAACTATCTTGGTGTCCGGGGCGATTTTCTGGACTACACTGTGGACAAAAGCCCACACAAGCAGGGCCTTTATCTGCCAGGAACCCGTATCCCAATTTATGCTCCGGAAAAAATTTTTGACACCAGGCCGGACTTTGTTTTCATCCTTCCCTGGAACCTGTCTGATGAAATTGTCGGGCAGATGGGCGCTATCCGCCAATGGGGAGGGCGCTTTGTGGTTCCCATACCAAAGGTGAGGGTGATTCAATGATTTTTGTTGAGACACCCCTTGCCGGGGCCTTTGTTGTTGAGCCGGACATTTTCAGCGACCAGAGGGGTTTTCTTGCCCGCACCTTCTGCGCAAAGGAGTTTGCCGCCCAGGGCCTTGAAAGCAGCTTTGTGCAGTCCAGCCTTTCATTCAACAGGCAAACAGGCACATTGCGGGGAATGCATTTTCAAAAGGGACCCCACGCGGAGGACAAGCTGGTGCGCTGCGAAACGGGGGCCATATTTGATGTGATAATTGACTTGAGGAGACAATCGCCCACATTCTGCCGCTGGTTCGGCCTGGTGCTTGATGAGGCCAACCGAAAGGCCCTGTATATTCCAAAAGGTTTTGCCCACGGATTTTTAACCCTTGCAGACAATGCCCTGGTCTCTTACCAGATGACCCAATTCTATGCCCCCCAAGCCGCTGCCGGTGTTCGCTACAACGACCCTGCCTTTGGCATAGACTGGCCCCTTGCCCCTTCAACAATTGTGGAAAGGGACGCCAATTACGAGGATTTTATTCCGTGAAACGGGTGCTTGTAACAGGCGCAACAGGCTTTATAGGCCGCCACACCCTTGGCCCGCTTGTTCAAAGGGGCTTTGAGGTTCATGCCGTGGCCGGGCCTGGGGAGGCCCCTGTTTTCGATAAGGCAACCTGGCATGAGGCAGACCTTCTGGATGAAGCGCAGACCCAGGCTCTTGTAAAAAGGATAGCACCATCACACCTTATGCACCTGGCCTGGTACACAGACCCGGCAGATTACCGGACAAGCAAAAAAAACCGCCTTTGGGTGGATGCAGGCCTTGGGCTGGCAAGGGCCTTTGTTGGGGCTGGCGGCAGGCGCGCCCTGTTTGCAGGCTCCTGCTTCGAGTACGGCCCGGTTCATGGCCCCTGCCACGAGACTAAAACCCCATGCCGCCCGGATACCATTTACGGCCAGGCCAAGCACGAGCTTTTTTGCAGACTGGCAGCAGATTTAAGGCCAAAGGATATGTCCCTGGCCTGGGCAAGGCTTTTTTTTGTGTACGGCCCGGGCGAAAGGCATGAAAAACTTATCCCGACCGTTATAAATAACCTTCTGCAGGGCAGGCCCACGCCCCTTACGCAAGGAAGCGAGCTTGCAGATTTCGTTTTTGTGGAGGATGCTGCCCTTGCCCTGGTTGAAATTCTTGATGGCGCGGCAACCGGGCCGATAAATGTGGCCTCCGGCAAGCCGCTTACAATAAGGCAGATTGCAGAGGAAATCGCCCGGCAGACAGGGGCCGTGAATTGCCTCAAGTTCGGGGAGTATCCGCTGCCCGCAGCCCAAAAAATTCTGGCAGACACAACCCGCCTTGCCAAAGAAGAGGGCTGGAAACCGGCAACAGGCCTTGAGGAAGGAATTGCAAAGGCAATAGAATTCTGGCTTTCGGTTATAGGTAAATCCCATGCAGAAAAATTTATGGGCGCAGAAAGCCATTCTCGTATCGCGTGGGAACTTAATGAAAAACTGCAATAAGACAACAAAAGTTCTGGTGGCAGGAATCGGCGGCGCATCCCTGGGTACGGAAATTGTGAAAGCTCTGCTCATGGCTGGCCGTTACAGGATCTACGGCTGTGATATCTCTCCTTATGCCTTTGGGCATTATATGAAAAGCCTGGAAGAAACATTTCTGGCTGACCCCATTGATTATGTCTCTTCTGTCGCGCAATTGTGCCAAAAGCATTCCATCGGATATATCATTCCCGGAGGAGAGAGGCCCCTGGCGCTTTTATCCGGGCAAAGGGATGTGCTCAAGAGAGCCGGGACTGTACTGGTTGCAAACTCAAACAGCATAATGAGGTTGTTTGCCAACAAATTTAAA
>JASEHB010000116.1:0-6764 GCA_030018745.1 Desulfatibacillaceae bacterium
CAAGCCAAAAGGAGGAAAAACCATGAAGGAAAGAGTGTTGCTTGTGGATGATGAAAAGGAGTTTCTGGAAGTTATGTCCGAGCGCATGACCAACAGGGGCATGGTAGTTTCAACCGCAGAATCAGCCTTTGACGCGCTTGATCAGCTTAAAAGCGGCAGCTTTGATGCCATAGTGCTGGATCTTATGATGCCTGGCATGGACGGCATTGAGACCTTAAAGACCATCAAGCAGAAGAATCCGGCCTTGCAGGTCATACTGCTCACAGGGCACGCAACCGTGGAAAAAGGCATCGAGGCCATGAAGCTTGGGGCAACGGATTTTGTTGAAAAGCCCGCAGACATGAATGTGCTTGCCGAAAAAATAAAAACCGCAAAGGCCAATAAAATGATGATTGTGGAGCATGAAATGGAGGAAAAGCTCAAGAGTATTATCACATCCAAAGGCTGGTAATGCCTTGTCTGCTGCACGCCAAAACAAACTGCGGCCAAGGGGTCATAACCTTTGCGCTTTACCCAAACAATGAATCAGGCTCCCTTATAAGCCGCGGGATGCCTTTATTCTAAACCCTTATCAACTTTATTAAGCCAAAGCAGCGGCCAGATTTCACCTGCTTATAAAAGCCGCCACAAAAAAAGTTCCTGCCTAAAATCATAAGGGGAAGTCTTGTTCATGGATGACAGGCTTCCCTGTTTTTTTGCTTCTACAAGCCGGTCTGTTTTTTTTTGCAGCGCAAAAGCACGGCGGAGCTGTCTGCCAAAAAAAATTCACGGCAACATAAGACTGTTGAAAGAGGCTGTAAAAAATGAGAAGGTTTGTTCCTCGTGTCGGATAAAACCTTTGTTGCAGCGGGAACAGACAGCAAAATACTTTTGAACTTCTTGCAGCAATAATGCCGGAGGCTTTGATGAGCAATTCGCCAGACAATGGTTCAGTTACTATTTCCCGCCAGGGCCAGGTGGCCCTTATCACCCTGAACAGGCCCAAAAGGAAAAACGCCTTTGGGAAGGCCATGTGGGAAAGCATTGCCCTTGCAGCAAAGGACTTGACTGCCAGCGTACCCCGCGCTGTGGTGATAACTGGATCCGGCGATTTTTTTTGCGCAGGAATGGATGTCAACCCGGACAACCCCCAAGTGGCGGCTCTCATGGAGGCCTTGCAGACCAAAAACCCCCAGCCCATGCGGGAATTGCTCAAGCAGATGCGCGATTCCATTGACCCTATTTTTGAGCTGCCTGTGCCCATAATTGCGGCGGTGAACGGCGGGGCCTACGGCGGAGGGGCCGAGCTTGCCTCGCGCTGCGATTTGAGGGTGATGGACGAAAACGCGGTTTTCTGCTTTTCGGAGGTTAGCCTTGGGCTGATGCCCGATTGGGGCGGAGGTGTGGCCATCACAAGGCTTTTAGGCCCTTCGCGGGCTGCGGATCTGGTGCTCACCGCCCGCAAGGTTGGGGCTGATGAGGCCCTTGCCTTGGGTCTGGCAAACCGGATTGCCCCGGCAGGCAAAGCCCTGGAAGTTGCCCTTGAGCTGGCCAAAACAATTGCCGCCAACGGCCCCCTTTCGGTGCGGGCCGCCCTGTCCGTGATAAGGGAAACACCGGCAAGAACGCTTAAAAGCGCCCTGGATTTGGAGCTTGAGCTTGCGGCGCAACTCATTGCAGACGGGGAGTGCATACACGGGGTCGCAGCTTTTTTTGAAAAAAAGAAGCCGGTTTTTCCTGACCCGCAATAACGACTCCGGGGCTTTCCAACGAGCAGCCTGCTACTGGAGAAAGCCCTCGCCCTCCAATGCCTCGCGCACCTTTTTCGCCAGCGTCTGCCTTGAGAAGGGTTTTTCCAGAAAGATAAGCCCCTCGTCCAGCACGCCTTTGTGGCTGATTATCTCCGCAGAATAGCCTGACATGAAGAGAATTTTCATCTCCGGCAGCACCTCCTTCAAATTGTTCCACAGGGTAAGGCCATTCATTTTGGGCATAACCACATCTGTGAGCAGAAGGTGAATGTCGCCCTTGTAGGCATGGGCCAGATCAATGGCCTTCTGTGGAGTGTTGACCGCCAGAACCTTGTAGCCAAGCTGGGTAAGCACCTGCTTGGTCAGGTCCAGCAGGGGGTCTTCATCTTCCACAAGCAGAATTGTCTCCTTGCCCTGGGGCGGCTCAAGTTCCTCCTGCTCAAGGCCCTTGGCCAGAAGTTTCCCTTCATCGTGGCAGGGCAGATAGACCTTGAAGGTTGAACCCTGGCCCAGCTCGCTGTAAACTTTTATAAATCCCTCATTCTGGCGGACAATGCCGTAAACCGTTGCCAGCCCCAGCCCCGTGCCCTTGCCCACATCCTTGGTGGTGAAGAAGGGTTCAAAGATGTTTTCCTGGGTCTCTTTGTCCATGCCCGAACCCGTGTCGCTCACGGAAAGCATGACAAATTTTCCGGATGTTACGCCGTTGCGCGTCACAAACTGGAGATACTCATCAGCCTGTACTACTAAGGTTTCAACGGTCACGGTACCCACATCGCTTATGGCATCCCGCGCGTTCACCACAAGGTTTGTGATTATCTGGTCTATCTGGGCCGGGTCCATGTAAACAGGGCAAATGCCCAAATCAGGCTTCCACAGAAACTGGATGTTCTCGCCTATGAGCCTGCCAAGCATCTTGAACATGCCGCCTATGGTTTTGTTAAGGTCAAGAACAACAGGGGTTATGGTCTGCTTGCGGGCAAAGGCCAGAAGCCTGTCAACAAGCTGGGCGCTTCGCTTGCCTGCATCCTTTATCTCGCTCACATACCTGTGGAGGGTGCTTGCAGAATCCAGGTTCATCAAAGCCAGTTCCGAATAGCCTATGACAACGCCCAGCATGTTGTTGAAGTCGTGGGCAATCCCTCCGGCAAGCTGGCCCACCGCCTCCATCTTCTGGGCCTGGCGAAGCTGGTTTTCGAGCTTCTCTTGTTCGGCCTGGGCCTTCTTGCGCGCTGTAATATCCCTGCTGACCGAAAGAATGCCCGTAAACTCGCCGTCAGCGTTGCGGATGTAGGAGAAAACCGCCTCAACCCAGATGGTGGAACCATCCTTTTTGTATTCTTCAAGCTCAAGGGTTCGGGTGCGGGTTGGATCAGCATCGGCCTTTTCCTCAAGGGCCATCTCCTCCCCAAAGACCTGCATGGCGTATTCCAGGGAGGCCGGGGTCATTATCTGGTCAATGGTCTCGCCAAGGCTTTCTGCAACAGTGTATCCGCGCAGCCGCTCAATGGAAGGGCTTACATAGATGAAGTTCAGGTCCTTGTCCTGCACGGAAATTACATCTGCGGTGTTGTCTGCGATGAGGCGGTACTTTGCTTCGCTTTCCCTTAAACCTTCCTCCGCCTTTTTGCGGTCGGTTATGTCCATTATTGCCCCCACAAGGCTGGTGACGCTGCCATTGGCATCCGTTATGGCAGCCTTGTGGAATATCACATCGCGCATATTGCCCAAAGCGTTTTTGACCCTGGATTCATAAATCTGGGAGCCTGCGCTTTCAAAAAGCTCTTCATCCTTTTGGTGGTAGGTTCTGGCGAGGTCTTCAGGGGCCAGCTCAAACACGGTCTTGCCCTTCAAATGCTCCCTTTTCTGGCCGAAGAAATCCTCAAAAGCCTTGTTCATGCCCAGGTAGCGGCCCTGCCTGTCCTTGTAGAAAACCGGCACCGGCATGGCTTCCAGCAGAGCATCCAAAAAAGCCCGGCCTGTTTCCAGCTTGCCAAGAAGCCCGTCCCGCTCGGTAAGCGCCCTGGCAAGGGCCACATTGCTGTATCCAAGCCTGGAAATAAGCTCTGCAAAACGGGTGTAAAAGCCCATGAGCGTGTCCACGGATTTGCGGGGCCAGCGAGGGGCCCGGTCAAGGGCAGCAAGGTATTTTTCCTCGTCAAATCCGAATCTCTTTGCCTGCTGGCGGAAGGCCTCCCTGTCAATTTCTTCATCATCAAAAAAGAACTGTCCGAAGAAAAGGTTGCCCAGATGCCTGTTGCCAACAACAATGGGTGTGGATAGATCCCAGAGACTGTTTTTGCACTTGTAGAGCTTGTATTGGCCCTTTTCGATTCCCTGGGTAAGCTCGCAGTCGCTCTCCACGCAGGCCTTGTTGGCCTGGGGGTGAACCCTGTGAAAACGGGTGCAGATGTCCTGCCAGCCCGCAGCTACAAGAACCTTGCCCTTAAGGTCTATTATGGCCACACCCATATTGGTCAGCGCATGGAAATTATCCATAATGGCCTGGATTTCCGGGGCGTCAAGAATGTCTTCAAGCTCAAGGATTTCCAGGCTGCTGTCCGGCTCAAGAATGGCTTTGAGTTTGGTGCGGACCCTTGCCTCGCTTTCCTCAAGGGCTTTTCTGGCGTTGCGCTCCTGGGTCTGATCCCTGAAAACCAGCACCACGCCTTCCACTTTGCCTTCTTCAATGCGGATTGGCGCGCCGCTGTCGGCAATGGGAACTTCGCGGCCGTCCTTGGCAATCAGCAGTGTGTGGTTGGCAAGGCCCGCCACCTGTCCGTCACGCAGAACCCGTGCGACCGGGCTTTCAACCGGGGCGCGGGTGTGCTCGTTGATAATGACAAAAACCTCTTCAACCGGGCGGCCGGATGCCTCACCCTGCGACCAGCCGGTAAGCTCCTCCGCCACCGGGTTCATCTGTTTCACACGGCCCTTTGCGTCTGTTGAAAGCACTGCATCGCCAATGCTATAAAGGGTGGCCTTGAACTGCTCCTGGGCCTGCCTTTTTTCCCTTTCTATGCGAAAAAGGCGCTCAAGGCTCTGCACCTGACGCTGGCGGAAAATGTATCCTGCGGCAATGGCCACCAGAAGCACGCCAAGAAGCATGAAAGCACCAAAAGCGACCGCAAGTTGGCTTATGGGGGCAAGAATCTCGTCTGCATCCACCTTGGAAATAAGAAACCAGTTTGAGCCTTCAACAGGCCGGAGGTCTGAAAGGACATCCACCCCCCGGTAGTCTTTGCCCCGGAAAACCCCGGTTTTGCCCATCACGGCATGAACAGCGGGGAGATCCGCCTGCGCCAGGGGAACGCGAAGCACAAGGGCGGCTTCGGGCAGATGGCGCAGGGGGTTGAGAAACAGAACGCTGTCACCTTCCCGGCGCACCAGAAGCGTCTCCGCGCTTGGGCTTATAGTGGGCCAGGAGTGTAGAAGGGGATACAGAAAGCTCTCCGCATCAAAGCGCAGCACAAGGGCCACCGGCAGGGGCTTGCCGGTGCTGTCCGGAGGGAAGATAATCGTATCAATGTGCGCTGTGCCATTGGCACATAGATACACCTCGGACATGACCGGGCCGCCTGTTGCCAGGGCTTTTTCCAGGGCCGCAAGGGCTTCCCGATGAAGGGGATGGGGATTTTCATTGGCGGACAAAAGAATTTTTCCGGAGGCATCCACCAGAATAGAATCCGAATAACCATAGGATTCCATGTCCAGAATCAAGCGGTTTTGCCATTGCCGGGTCAGTTCCGCATTCTGCGGGTCCTGCAGCCAGTCTTCCATGGCCTTGGCAAAAAAAGGGCTGCCTGCCGCGCGTTTGGCGTCCGAAAGGCGCTCCTTGCGCCATTGCTCAAGCTGCTGGGCCTTGAGCGCTCCGATGGAGCTTAATTCCCGGTGCTTTTCCTGGCGGATGCGGCCTGTTTCCCGGTCTAAAAAAACAAGGCACACAGCCACAAAGGCAAGCACAAACAGCACAAAAAGAGCAGCCCATGTTCTCCAATCAGGCTTTTTGGGTGGCAGGGATGGGTTTTCCATAGGCCAATCTCCCAATACTAAATCCTGGATGAAGTTACACCTGCAACATCCGTGCGTGAAGCCTTAAAAGCCCAATAAGCGCAAACTGTCAGAGGAAATGCCTTGCCAAAGGGGTGCAACATGAAGCACAGCCTGGACGATAAGCTGCCCACCGCTGCTTAATGAGGGAGCAAAACACTTTGTTCGCCTGCCCGGTAATGCCGGAAAATAAGTACACCCCCGTGAACCGGTACTCAACATCCCCTGCATTGCCTTATAGTTTACATACTTCTCTACGCCAATGCAACTATTTGTATTGCTTAAAATAAAATTGAGTGGGGAATGAGAATGCGGAAACAGCATTATGATAATGCAGTAAATTCAGGTAGCACTTGGTATATGGCTGTGTTTTTGGGGGAAAATAAGGCTCCTCAATCCATGCGTGCCGACAAAAGATTCATCAGCCCCGCAAAAAAATTGATGGTGCACAAATCTTGGCTCGTGAATTATACGGGCTCGCCTTCCGCCGCATCAGGCATCCCTGCACCAGTTGGCAAAGCCTTGCAAGCGCCTGTTACCAGCCAAAAGCCGCCCCTGCAAATTTTTATATGGGTCTTTTAATTTCAGCGATTTAAAATATCAGTTATGTAGCAGCCCCCGCCTCCCCCGTCTCCCCCTCCCGCTGCCGGAACAAAGCTGCCGCCGGAGCCGGGTATGCTCACCGCCTGCACAATTCTAAAGCCTGTTGAGGAACTTGTGTCTGTGGCCGGGGCCATGAATGCCCGGTCGGCGCATCGGCAGTCTTGAGCGCCTCCCAATGCAGCCGGGCTGTTGTAATTCCCCCCACGCACAACCCGCATATTGAAAGCGGATACGGCAGGGCCTTGAGGGTCATTTTGGGGGGATGTGCGGTAATACTCCGGATCATACCAGTCGCTCACCCATTCAGCCACATTGCCGTGCATGTCAAAAAGCCCGAAACTGGTGGCAAGCTTCTGCCCCATCCTGTGGGGCAGAAGCTTG
>JASEHB010000116.1:6774-7376 GCA_030018745.1 Desulfatibacillaceae bacterium
CCCCACAGGATGGGGCGATTTTTCAAGGGGGGCGGTGATGTGCTCTGAATTTTTCGTGTACCAGGCGTAATCACCAAGGTTTTCTTCTGTAACAACAGGCGCAAAGAGAAGGTTTTTTCCAAGCTCACCCTGGCGGCAGGCATATTCCCATTCCGCCTCTGTGGGCAAACGGAACCAGGGGCCGCCAAAGCGGGCATTCAGGGCTGCGCAATAGGCAACAGCCTGGGTGTGGCTTATGTAGGTGGCCGGATAATCATCTTTATCTGCTGTTTCAACGCCGTGAACATTGGGTTTGGGATCGCCGTTTTCATCAAGCCAGGGCTGTGTGCCCATAACAGCAACCCATTCGCCCCGCGTCACCTCGGTTGCCTTAAAGTAAAATGCCTTTGTTATTGTTACCGTGTGCTGGGGGGTTTCGTCGGGAGGCACATCCTGGCCGTCTATCTGCGTCCCCTCCTGCGTGCCCATTGAAAATGTCCCGGCAGGAATGAGCACAAAGCCAACTGTGGGCGGGCTGGCAAGTGCAGGAGAAGAAAAGGCCAATACCAGGGCTGCAAGGGCTGTATTGCTTCAGACGGAATTGGACATTTCCACTTTTTGGT
>JASEHB010000117.1 GCA_030018745.1 Desulfatibacillaceae bacterium
ATAAGAACCTGGCCCATCTTTGTTGGCGGAAGCTGTATCTCCCCCACAGGGGGGACTGTTTCATAGGCCGTGTAAAGCTGGCCCGTGGCAAGGCCTTGTGCTTTGCCCTTGTCCAGAAAAACAATGCTGCCCCCGCCAAATACAGTGCGGCCGTCTTCTTCAAGAATAATTCTGGCATTCAAATCCTGCTTGCCCGGCAAAACTGTAAGTGGGCCGTCCGGCAGCCTTCTGTAAGGCATAAGGAAATCGCCCACATCAATGGTCCGAAATGAGGTTTGAACCACTGCCACCAGAACTTCTTCCGTCACTTCCACAACAACTGCATGGCCAAGAATCCGGTGATGGTATCCCAGGACCTGCCCCCGTTTGGGCGCGAATGGGTTTACCACCGGGCCTTCGTTACGCCAGATGGTTAGAAGATCCCCCTGGATAAAACGCTGGCCAGCCTCGGGCCGAATATACACCACTTGGCCTTGGCCGATGAGCACCGGGTCCTTGTATGCCTTGATAATGCGGCCTATTGGCTCAACCGGGGCCTTTCTTACAAAGCCGCACTGGTCCAGGCCGGGGTAGCGGTAGGTTCCGGGTCCCAATGGCAGAACTTTTCTGCCCGTGTCGGATGAAAGATCAATATATTCCTCCCCCCGCCTTTCCCATAGCATTATTATCTCACCAGGATAAATCCAGTGAGGGTTTGCTATGTCCGGATTCCGGCTCCACATATCGGGCCAAACCGCAGGAGACTCGTAGAACTTTTCCGAGAGATCCCACAGGGTATCGCCCTTTTTAACTTCGTGATAGATGCCCTGGCTCCACTCTATGGTCACCCCGCTGGCTTCCTGCTGCGCCAATGCACAGGGGGTAAAAACCATAAACGCTGCTGCCAGCATTAAAACTGAAAAGTATTTTCTTTGCATGAGGCCTTTTCCCCAAATTATGGTCACAGAGGCCATATCCTGCCCGTCAATGAAGGGTGCCGGACTTTGGAGGCCCGGCACCCTGCCCCATAAGCAGCGTCATTACCAGTAAGTGGCTCCAGAGATTGCGTACTCCTGGGTTCCGCCCGAAGAGCCTGGTGCAACAAGATCTCCTGTTATCATATCCCGATGTGTACCCGGCACGAAGCGCAGCACAACCTTGCCTATGCCGCCCTTAATATTCTGGAACCTGACTCTCTGGTAGAATGGGAAGTTGGTGGAAACATCATTCTTGTCCCGCCATGTTCCCACATTGACCAGTGAGTCAGGGTAAAGGATAATGGTCTCTGTCCTGGCATAAACAAGATTGCCCTGGTCATCAAATTCCCAGACATCCATTTCCATTTTGGATTCTTCAATGGGCGGATTGCCGTTGATGTCTTCAACATACCAGTAAAATTCAACATCGGCGAATCTGAAGGCCGTACCATCGGCCGTGGTTTCAGTTCCTGCGTTAATGAGAGAAGGCGAGGCCGGCGCAAGCTGAACCAGCCCTGAACCGCCCAGGTAGCTTTCCGTTCCCTTGGCCATCTTCAGGTTGCAGACTCCGGAGAAAAGAACCGGCCTGCGGCCCATAATGACATTTCCAAGGGCAAAATCGCTTGGCAGCCAGCTTAAAGTTGCCGTGGAAAGATCCGTACCGCCGACACCCTGGGTTGCCTTGTACAAATGAATTCCCTCGCATCCGGCCAGGATTGCCGTGGGATTGCCCAAGGCATCATAGGTGAAGGCCAGGGAGCGGATGGCAAAGAGGCTTGTGTCAGTAGGCGGATCAAACTCCGGCAGACCAGTGTTTACCTCTATCCAGCGCGGCGCCAAATCTCCGGCATGGGGTATGGGCTGCCCCGCTGCATCAAGCTTAAGCGCATAGAGATTGCCAACAGAATGGCCTTCTATGGGGCCGAAGAACTCGGTGGCAGCGTAAAGGTACTGGTTAACCGAATCATGCAGCAGCGCCACAATGTTTCTGCCCGGATCCCTCACCGTGCTGAATGTGAACTTATCGCCATTGGCAAATGGAACCTGCCCGGCCTTTACAGTGAACCTTAAAACTCCGGGAATCTCGTAAACCTGGCCCACTGTTGCAGTAAGGGCCTGGGGTCCGGAGACCGAACCCACAAGGTTGAAATAACCGCCCGGCTCAACAAAGGTAAGCTCCCAGTCCTCGGTCTTGGTGTCCTTGAAAACATCAACCGTTTCAATTACGCCATTGCCCTTTGAATAGAAGTTAAGGAAGGGTGTGGTGGCCCTCAAGCCTTTGCCAAGTCCGGTGTTGAGGTTGGTCCAGTTGTTGTATGAGTTGCCGGGATTGCCCGGAACACCCTCTGTGAACCAGAAGCCTGTTTCCTGGGTGCCTATGTAAAGCACATCACGGGCAGGGCCGCTGCGATCCGGGTAGAGTTCCAGAACATTAACCTTGCTTCCGGCAAAGGGGCTGCCCACCCGTGTCCATCCACCGACTCCACTTGTGATACTCACATACACGCCGTCCAGAGTGCCGGCATAAACAACAGCCGTACCCGTGCTTCCGGCGTTGGCGGGATCCATCCACTTTTTAATATCCGTTATCACCTTGCCGCCTGCCAGGGTATCAGCAGTCTGCCTGAAGCGCAGGCCCGGCTTTATGAAAGTGGGTATCTCCGTGGTGTCCTCGGTATAATGCAGACCCTGGCCGTCAGAGCCAACCCAGGCCCAGTCGGAATATTTGTCCAGAAGTATCTTGGAAACACCCACGCTCAAGCTGTTGAACAAAACAGGCCCGCCGCCAAGAGTGTCGTCATACACAAAGGGGTTGGCCCGCATTGCGCCGAAAACCTCTTCTGTGTTGTCGCTGTTCCAGGTGGCTCCGCCGTTGAAGCTGCGGTAAATGGCGCCCTGCCCTGCAAAACCCGTGGCCGCAAAAACCAGGCTGGGGTCATCGGGATCAACAGCTATGTCGTTGACATAGGGACTAACCCAGTTCTGGGAAAGCAGAACCGAAGATCTGCCTATGGTTGTCCAGTCAGCGCCTCCGCTGGTGGAAAGGTAAGGCCCGCCGCCGTTGGTGCCGATATAAATGATATCGTCATCATTGCCAGGGTCTCCCAGATACTGGCGCGGCACAACAGAGAAGCTTGTAACCCGTGTGGTGCGGCCGCCGTTATTCACCTCGCCGGTTACGGACACAAAGCCCTCAATGGGCTGAACCGTGCCGGAGCGCAGGGGCAGCATGGCAACGCCGTTTGTTGTTCCTGCGCTGGAAGGCACAGGGAAGGCGCCGCCGGTGTTGTAAGTCTTAAAGGAAACAGCCGTGTTATCAGGAATGGCCTGGCCGTATATATCGGCTATGATCACTCCGATTGGGTCTTCAAGGTTACTTATATGCCAGCCTGAAATGTTGTTATAGGTGGCAAATATGCCAAACTCCTCGCCAACAGGCGGGCCGTTGTCAATGGCTACCTGGTTGGCTGCGGTGGTGACATCCGTATCCTGATGGTAAGTGGCCCTTATGCTGACGCTGCCGGATTTAAGGCCGGAGCGCAGGGTGGTGCTCACCTGTCCGCCCTTTGTGTAGGCATAGAGAGGAATTATGGACTCGCCGCCGTTTGGCCCTGTTTCCAGCGTGAAGTTGATGCGGTAGCCGTCTGCCACAAGCTTGTTTGTTGCATCCTTTACATCAAACACAATTATGGAGGTGGATCTTCCGCCCGTGCCGCGCACGCTTATGGAAGCCGGGTTGGGATTGGGGTTGCCCTCGCCAAGATCCGCCATTTCAATGCTGGCCGGAGGCGTTGCAATGATGAAATCAACCTCGCCCACGACATCCTGGTCGGAATCAAGGGGATCAACCTTCCATGTGGCTCGAATTTTAACCGTACCGCCTATGGTTCCTGGAATAAGGGTTGTTTCGGCGTATCCCACGCCGCCCACATCAACAGTTACCACAGAATAAGGCGAGAACTCGCCCATTGCCGTGTTGCTCAAGGTGAAGTATATCTCCTCTCCCACAACAGGCAGGCCGTTTGCGTCCTTTACTTCCACCCGCACCTGGGCGTTTCTCTCCTGGTTTGCAAGCACAAAGTCAGGGATAACCGAGACCTTGATTTCACCCTGCTTGTAGGCGACCTTAAGCTCATCGGTGCGTCCGCCCGCCTCGGCCCGGATAATGGCAAAGTCGTGATCAGCAGAACTGGTGAGCCGGGTAAGGGCAAAGCCGCCGCCGGTCTGCACCTCGGTGCTGGAAAGGGTTCCGCCGCCGCCCACAATGGAGAAGCGCACAATCTGGCCGTCCGGTGCCGGGCCGCCTGCAACAAGGCTAACCTCTGCAAATATGGTGGCCTGGCTTGCGCCGTCAGCAGGCAGACTGGATGGATCCGCAGAAAGGGCGACAGCGCCGATCTGCGGGCCGGTAAGGTTTATGGAAACCGTGCCAGTAACCTGGTTGGTTGCCCTGGCCGTGATGACAGCCTGGTTGGAGCCGCCCGGAACAGCGGACGGAGACCTGTATGTAAAGCTTGTCTGGCCTCCCACCGGCGAGCCTTCATATATATTCAAGGTGCCGTAATCCGAGCTTGGCAGAGAGTAAACCAGGGTGGTGGATCCATCTGCCACGGGGTTGCCCTGGGCATCCCGTGCAAGAAGGGTGATGAGCGATGTGGTTGTACCGTTTGCCAGCAGGCTGCCCGGATTGGCGCTCATGGTGATTTGAGCCACCTCACCGGGGACAAAGCTCACAAAAACAGAGTTCTGCACCCCGCCGGAAGAAGCGGTGATTACCGCATCGCCTATGGTGGGCGGGCTGTAAAGCCTTACCCGCGCCTCGCCGTTAACCGTGGTGGTGAAGTAGTTGCGCGGACCGCCGGCAGAAACCAGATAACCGGCTGTTGCGGCAAAGTTCACCTGGGTTCCGTCTGCAACGGGTATGCCGGCAGTGTTGTAAACCTTGGCCACCAGGGTTACATAGCTGGTGCCATCTGCAACCATTGAGAAGTTGGTCTGGCCCGCGCCGTTGGTAAGGTTCAGTACCGCTATGTTTTCCGGCGTAAGGGTAAGGTTGACCAGGGTTGTGCGGGTAAGCCCGCCGCTTGATGCCGTAACCGTTACCGTGTAGGCACCCGGCTCCTGGGAGGCAGTCATGCGGACCCCTGCCTCACCATTATAAGTATAATCCACAAAGGGCTGGCCCACAGGCCCGGAAGGCCCTTCCAACGCAAAGGTTACACGCGTTCCGTCTGCAACCGTGTTGCCGTATTGATCCCGCACTCTGGCAACTATATCGGACTTGCTGGCGCCGTCCGCGGAAAGGGTGGCCGGATCCGCAGAAGCGGAGACGGAATCAACAATATCCGGGGTAAACTTTATTTTCAGCGTGTTGCTGCGCGAGCCTTCATATATGGCAATAACATCCACATCGCCTGCCGTGTTGCTGGTGGTAAGGGTGAAGGATGCTTCGCCGTTTGCGGTGAGGGCTGTTGCCACAAGTGGGAAGCCGTCATCCGCATAGAAGGTTACCGCAGAGCCGTCCGCCACTTCCGAGCCATCCACATTGGTGACCCTGGCCGTTATGGTGGTGAAGGAAGCCCCACCCACAGGCACCTGGAGCTTGTCGGCATTTAAAACCACTTCGCCGGCAAGGAAGGGAATGGGCTGTATGAGACTCTTGCCTGCACAGCCTGGAGCTTCAGCATTGCAAGCTGCGTTGAATACAATTTCCGCATAGTCAACGCCATTGCCAAAGGTCGGGCTTAAGCGGAAAGGTATGCGGGTGGAGCGGTCGTTTTTATCCCGCCATGTGCCGCGGTTGCGAAGCACATCTCCGTAACCTTCGTACAGGAACTCCTCAACAATCTCTGCAACGCCTTCATCATTATACTTATAATACTTGATCCAAAGTTCCGAACCTGCAATGGGCGGGTTGCCGTTGGAATCCTCTATGAACCATTCGTAATCGTAGGTTACAGAGCCGGAACCCGGTGCAGATGGCCTTGCCCGCTGGGTAAGATTGCGGATGGTGACATCCCCGCTCATCAGAACCGTGCGGCGGGCCATGAGCAGGTTGGTAAGGCCGGACTTGCTTGCCTGCCAGCCCAGTGTGCCGGTGGATAAATTCGTACCTGCAATGCTGTCTGTTGCCCGGTACAGGTTGATGCCCTGGCCGCCAACAAAGATGCGGGCAGGATTGGCCGGGTTGTCAAAGGCAAGTGTGTGCTGGGCAAAAAGAGTTTTGTCATCCGGCGGCTCATACTGGGGCAGGCCGGTGCTGGCCATGCTCCAAGGCGTGCCGGCAGGCAGGCCGCCCGCAGCCAGATCCAGCACATAGACTGCGCCCACGGGGTGAGGCTCCAGCGCGCCATAAAAATAGGTGGCCGCATAAAGCTTGTTATTGTTGTTGGGCGTACCCAGATCAAGAACAATGTCCTGAATGTTGTTTCCGGGATCCCTTATTGTATCAAAGGTAAAGGTATCGCCCAGTGCAAATGGCGTCTCTCCGCCTATGACCGTAAAGTCAATTCCTGCTGCTGCGTCCGCAAAAAGCACACCCTCTGTGGCGTTTGCCGCAAGGGGGCCGGAAACAGAGCCTGTTACCGAGAACTGGGCCGGGTTTTCAGCCACACACACTAGTTCCCAGGTCTGGGTCTGGGTGGTGGGGTAATTCACGCCCACAGCAGAAACCGTGCCTGTTCCCACACCCCCGGCAGCCAGTACCGGTTTGGTGGCCCGCAGGCCGTTGCCCATGCCGTTGCGGAAAGGCCGCCATTTATTGATATTGTCCCAAATCCACACGCCCGATTCCAGGGTGCCTGCATAGATTATGTCAGCAGCAGCAGGCCCGCCCGGGTTTGGGTTGTAAACAGCCAGGGTGCGTATGTTGGCCCCGGAAAAGCTGTCTGCAAAACGGACCCAGTCAAGGCCTCCGTTGGTGCTGGCCCAGAGGCCTGTGGCAGTTGCCGCATAAAGCCTTGCATTGGCGCCGGAGGTGCCGGAGACTTTAACAATATCGTTCACCACCCGGCCCAGCCCCAGGCCCGTGGCCTGGGTAAAGGTAAGGCCAGATGACTGGCTTGTTGCAGTGCGGGAGCGGGCCTGGGAAACAAAAACGCCCTCGCCGTTTGTACCTACCCACAGGTAATCAGAGGAATCATCGGGAAGAACCGTAAGCACCGCCGCATCAATCTCCAGCAGGCCGAAAACCTCCCTTATATTGTCGCTGTTCCAGTTCTGGCCCCAGTCAAAGCTGCGGTAGAGGTTGCCGCTGCCGCCGTAGCCAGTTGCTGCCCACACAAGGCCGGGATATGTCGGGTCTGCTGCAACGGCGTTCACATAAGGGTCAATCCAGTTCTGGCCCGCCTCTGTGGAAGAGCGGCTCACGGAAACCCAGCTTGTTCCTGAATTCGT
>JASEHB010000118.1 GCA_030018745.1 Desulfatibacillaceae bacterium
CCCGGTACATAACCCATCCGGCAAGGAGCAGAATTGCCGCCACCCCCATTATTGCCAGGGTTTGCGGCAGATAAAGCAGGGTGCCGTCAAAAAAGGCTTCCCGGCAGAGCATTAAAAATGGTGTGAGCGGGTTATACGCAATAATGGTTGCCAAAAACCCCTGGGCCGGCGGCGGATAAACCACAGGCGAAAAAAACATCAGCGCGCCTGTCATTATTAAAAGCCCTTCGCGGATGTCCTGGTACAGCACACCTATGGGCACAAGAAATACGCCGCACAGGGTGCCTATGCCCAAAAGGCCCAGCAGGGAAAAAAGGGCTGCAAAGGCTGTCAGTTGAACAGGCACCCGGAAAATGGCGATCACAACAAAGAGAAGAACAAGTTTTATGGCAAAGCCAAACAGAACCTGCAAAATGCCGGAAATAACCAGGGCCTCCTTTGGAAAGCTGATTTTGGAAAGCATGGCCCGGTTGACATTCACAACCTTCAGCGGGGCATTCAAGGCATCCACAAAAAGCTGCCAGAAAATGGTGCCTGCAATGACAAAAACAGGGTAGGGAAGGCTCATGGCGCCGGTTTCAATTACATTGGCTCGGCTCAACAAAATGAAGGTGAGGCTTGTTACAAGCGGGGGGAGAACTGCCCAGAGGTAGCCAAGAGCTGTCTGGCGGTACTGTGCTGCAATGTCCCGTCCGGTAAGGCGCATTGCCAGGCCAAAAGATGCCTTAAGGTCGGAAAGCATTTCCCTGAAAAGCTTGCCTGGCTCCATCAGAGGGGATTTGGCCGTATAGACGGTCAGTTTTTTTTCTGCGCTTTTGCTCATGGCGCTTTTGTTTTCCTTTTAAGAATCAAGATAGCCAGCATCAGCAAGGTGGCCCAAAATGGCCTCCATTGCCTTTTCCGGGTGAATGCAGGTGGTATCTATAACAACTTCCGGGTTCTGGGGGGCCTCGTAGGCATCGTCCACCCCTGTGAATCCCTTTATTATTCCTGCCTTTGCCTTGGCGTACATTCCTTTGGGGTCCCGCTGGGTGCAGACCTCCAGAGGCGTGGAGACGAAAACCTCCACAAAGCCGCCGTAGGCCTCAACCATCCTGCGGGCTGCAAGCCTTGGGGCATTGCGGGGCGCAATGGACGCGCACACGGCTATCCCGCCGTTTTTCACTATTTCGCTTGCAACAAAACCTATCCTCTCCACATTTATTTTCCGGTGCTCCTCTGAAAATCCAAGCTCGCGGGAAAGGTGAAGCCGCACAATGTCGCCGTCAAGAAGCGTAACAGGCCTTGAATCATTTTCCATAAAATGGGCGTAAAGCAGTTTGGCAAGGGTGGACTTGCCCGCCCCTGAAAGCCCTGTGCAGAAAACCGCAAATCCCTGGCGTTTTCTGGGCGGGTAGGCCCGTTTTAACTCCTGCTCGATTTCCGGAAAGGAAAACCATGTTGGCAGGCTTTTACCGCTCAAGAGCAGGTTTTTCACCTGATCCTGCTCAAATATGTTCTGTCTGCTGCATTCCGGGGCCTGTTGCAAGGGGAGAAAGGTCTCCTGCTCCTGGCAGTAAACAAGCTTGGGGGAAACAACAAAACCCATGTTGAGATTTTTTGCAAAAGCCTGCTCCAGGCCTTGGGTGCTGCAAGGGCCATCAGTGATTTTATCCAGCCGTCTCTGATCAACGGCAAAGGCGTTGCAGCCAAAGTTTTTGAATACGATTGCCTGCAAAAAAAGCTCGCGCAGACCGGCCATTCGCTCAAAATAAGGCACAACGCAAAGAAAGGGCGCGGGGGCCGGATATCTTTTGACAATTTTTTTAAGGCAGCGGATTTGCGTGTGGGTTTTAAAATCATTGAAGCCGTCTTCCACCACACAGGCTCCGATCATGAGCGCAGCATCCTTTTCCTGCATGAGCCTTGCCGTGCTTTCAAATTCCGCCCTGTGCATTATGGCGGAAGGGTCCAGGCCAATTACCCTGGTCCAATTCTTTTGCCCAAAGGCCTGCCGCGTTTGGGCGGGAGTAAACCGCAAATCAGTGAAGGAATAATGCAGCGGTGTTCTCACGCATTCAAGAGTTCCACCCACAAAAACTGGCTTTGTTCCCTGTATGAGCCTGCGGGCCGCCGGATGGGCCGGATCGCCTGCTCCAAACAGGGCGGAAAGCCAGACAGACACATCTGGAACAAAAATATCGGTCACCGCAAGAATGCCAAGAACAAAGCCTTCCTTGTCGCGCAGGGCCGCCTTTTTGCCGGGTTTTAACCTTGCCGCTGTTTCCTGGGAAACATCCAGCACCACAGGCAGAGGCCAGAAAAGGCCGTCAGGCAGGCATTTATTTTCCAGCACGCTGTTGCACTGCTTTTCATCCATGAATCCGGTGAGGGGAGAAAAGGCCCCGCAGGCAAAAAGCTCCAAATCGCAGACCTGGCGCGAGTTTAAGCGGACATTTTCCAGGTGTTGGGCCTGGTCCAGCAGGTAAGGCCCCTTTTCATCGGAAACAAGCAGGGAGACGAGCCTGTCTCCGTGGGGAAGAATTGTATTTGCGCCCATCTGCATATCTTGCAAGCCTGCCCCGCTATGAAGAAAGGGTTTTGGCCATCAAAAGACCTGCCTGCCCGCTGCCGTAAAGGGGCATGTCAAAATCCACCTTTCTTTTCAGCATGGTATTGGCAGCTTCCACAATGGTTCTGGCGCAGGCACCTGCCAGCACATTTGCCCGGTTTTCCACAAGCTCCACCCACTCGGTTTCATCACGCAGGGTAACGCAGGGCTTTTTGAAGAAAAAGGCCTCCTTTTGCAGGCCTCCGCTGTCTGTCAAAACAAGGCAACAGTTCTTTAAAAGCTCAAGCATATCAAAGTAGCCCACAGGCTCCAACATCCAGAGGTTAGTATGGTTGCCAAGCCCCTTTGAGTTGCCTGCTGCCAGCATTTTGCGTGTGCGCGGGTGCAGGGGCAGAACCACGGGCATATCTGAAGCAATTTGCCCAAGCGCGGCAAAAATGCCTTCAAGCCTTTCCGGGTCATCCGTGTTTTCCGCCCGGTGAACCGTGGCCAGCGCAAAACCCTTTCTATCCTTTGCATCCTCAAGCTTTTTACGCCAAGGGCTTTCCGGCGCAAAGAGACTTGCGCGCCCTGCCGATTTTTTGCTGTAATAAAGGGCTGCGTCCAGCATCACATCACCTGTTCGCACAACAGCCACCCCAGGTTTGCCCTGGCTTATTCCCTCGGCGGCAAGGTTTTTAACAGCCGCATCTGTGGGGCAAAAGAGCACGCTTGCAAGGTGATCGGCCATTACCCGGTTTATCTCTTCAGGCATTTTGCGGTTAAAGGAGCGCAGGCCCGCCTCCACATGGGCTACTGGAATATGAAGCTTTGCCGCTGCCAGCGCTCCGGCAAGGGTGGTATTGGTATCGCCGTAAACAAGAACCGTGTCCGGCTTCTCGTTGAGCAAAACCTCCTCTATTTTGGCAAGCATCCGGCCTGTCATGGCCCCGTGGCTGGAATCGTGGATGTCCAGAGAGTAATCAGGCTCTTGAATCTCCATTTCCTCAAAAAACACGGCGGACATATTCCGGTCATAGTGCTGGCCGGTATGAACTACAACCTCGTCAAGCTTTGTCAAAGGCCCGCTGTCTTCATTGTGCTGACGGATTGCCCTGCTGACAGCCGCAGCCTTTATGAACTGGGGCCGCGCCCCGATTATGGTCAATAGCTTCATGAACACCTTATCCTGTCAGCACTTGTTGACCGGGGCAAAGTCGTAATTGCGCCCGCAGGCAGGGCACTGGTTTTTGTCGTCAAGGCTTGTTCCGCATTCGCACACCCAGCCTATCTGCCGGGCCGGGTTGCCCACCACAAGGCCGTGATCCGGCACATCTTTCACCACCACCGCTCCTGCTCCCACAAAGGCGTATTGGCCTATTGTTATTCCGCACACTATGGTGCTGTTGGCACCAAGGGTGGCTCCCTTTTTCACCAGGGTTGTGCGCACCTCGTCCATTTTGCGCAGGTGCGCCCTGGGATTGAACACATTTGTAAAAACCATTGAAGGCCCGCAGAATACATCCTCCTCAAGCACAACGCCCTTGTAAACGGAGACATTGTTCTGCACCTTGCAGCCGTTCCCCACGATAACATCCGGGCCTATGACAACATTCTGGCCCACATTGACCCGCTCACCGATGGTTGTGCGGGACAGTATATGTGAAAAATGCCATATTTTTGTGTCCGGGCCTATTTCCACATCCCCGTCAACAATGGCTGTTTCGTGAACAAAAAATGAGGGTGCGGCCTCTTTTCCCGCCTGCCCTTCCAAAGGCTGGCCGAAGGCGATTTTGCAGGCCCCGTCATTCATGGACTTCTGTGCTGCATTTAGCACAGAGAGAACCGCCAAGCCTTCCCTGCCGTCAGTAAGCGGAGTGTTGCCGCTTGCAATGCAGGAAAGAAAATGTTCGCACTCGCTTCTCAATGGCTCTCCCTGGGGAACTGCAGGGTATTGGGCCTCCGCCTTTTCCGGCACAGGCAGATTGTTTTCCCAGTGAATCTGGTGGGCGTAGATGGCAAGCTTCTTGTCCCAGGGCTGGGTGTCGTCAAAGACAGCCATTTTCTTTTCGCCCACCACCACAAGCTTTTGCTCCTTAAAAGGATGCAGCCAGGAAACAAATACATGGGCTTTTAGCCCGGATGAAAACTCCAGGTGCGTTGTGGTCACATCTGCAATTTTCTTGTGCAGGTAATTGCCGCCTGTGGCCAGCACGCTTTCGGGCATTTCTCCGGCTAGGGCGAGAATCATGGATATATCGTGGGGCGCAAATGACCAGAGAATATTTTCCTCGCGCCGGATTTTGCCCAGATTAAGTCGCTGGGAGTAAATGTAGTCAATCCTTCCCAGCTCTCCGTGGGCTGCAAGTTCCTTTAGCTTTATAAAAACAGGATGATATTGCAGAAGATGCCCCACCATGAGCACAAGGCCCTTTTCCTCTGCCAGGCCTATAAGCTCTCTTGCCTCATTTTCATCAAGCACAAGGGGCTTTTCCACAAAAACATGCTTGCCTGCCAGAAGGGCTTCCTTGGCAAGGGTATAATGAGTTTCCGCCGGGGTGGCTATTACCACGCCATCAATATCGCCTCTGGAGAGCACGGCATTTAGCGCCATACACACTTCCAGGCCCTGGTAGGTTTTCTGAAAACCGGCCAGCACGGCATCGTTCTTGTCGCACACAAGCTTTAGCGCGCCGATGTTGTAAAAGTTGCGCACCAGGTTTTTGCCCCAGTAGCCGGAACCGATTACAGCTATGCCCGGTTGTTTGGCCTCCATACGGCTTCCTTTCCTCTTTCCAATAGATTATAAGCTGTTGTGGCGTTTTGACACACGCCTTTGCCTTATTGATTGTTGCGCCCGGCTTTATGAATGCCACTTCCCTGCCCGCAGGCGTTTTGTTGCATCAAACAGGCCCTATTTCCACAATCCTGCTTTCAGGCAGGTCAAGTTCCTTTATGTTTTCGCGGGCCTCTTGGGACAAATCCATGCCTGTTATGACAAGGCAGTCAAACTGTATCCTCCGCAACTGTTCAGGCTCAAGAACGGTTTTGCCAAGAAAACGGGTTCCGGCCTTTTGGGGGTCTGCCACGGCTGCAAGCTCAAGGGCGGTTTCCTGCAGGGAGAGGTAGGCGATTTCCGCCAGGTCCCCCACACCCAAAAAAACAACCTTTTTGGCTCCGGCCTCATCCAACTGCCCGAATACCTGCATTGTCCTGGCCCGTGCATCCTTGTAGAAGCGCAGGGAATACTGGATGTACTCGTAGGTCAGCCGGGCTTTTTCCGCTGCCCCTTTTGGGGTCATCATATATCGGACCCGGTTTTTGGGTATGGTGGTGATTTTGAAATACCCCTTGTGGGCAAGGCGCTTGACAAAGGAATTAACAAGGCCAAGGGAAACATCAAGGCTTTTGGCAAGGTCCCTCTGGCTGGGGTTCCGGCCGTTTTCGATTTCCTTTAGAATTTTAAGGGTGCGGAGATCTTGTATGTCCATAACCTGCTCAAATGGTTGAGTGATTTAGAGCGTCCAATAATTGAACACACAGCAGGGGAAGCTGTCAAGGGAATTTTTTAAGGAGAGGTTCAATCTGCTGGAAAATGAAGGCCTTCGGGCGGGTTGGCTTACCGGCAATCAACGAATGCCGCAAAGGTGCCCACAAACACAATCTTTGTCAAAGATGATTAACGGCGTCTGTCAATTTACGCCAACTCATTATAATAAAAAGAAAAATCATGCAGGGCAGAGAAGCCCTCCCTTGCAGACAAAAATATTCATCTGGCCCTTTGGTTTGCGGCCAAAGGCGATACTCAATACTCAAAAAAAATTAAGCCTACTCCTTTCCCTTTTCTCCCTCAAGCTCCATTTTTTTAACCTCGCGGCGCATGAGCTTGCCGATGGCGGTTTTAGGCAGGGACTCAACAAACTTGACTGCCTTTGGCACCTTGTAGGCCGCCAGGTTTTTCTTGCAGTAGCCAATCAGCTCCTCTTCGGCCAACTCCTGGCCCGGTTTGCACACAACCCAGGTTTTCACGGTCTCACCCCGGTACTCATCCGGCACGCCTATGGTGCAGGCCTCCGCCACCTTGGGGTGGAGCATCAGCACCTCGTCAACCTCCTGGGGGTAGATATTGTAGCCGCTTGCGATTATCATATCCTTTTTGCGGTCCACCACAAAAAGGTAGCCGTCATCATCCAGATATCCTATGTCTCCAAGGTGGAACCAGCCATCCTTGAGGACCTTGGCGGTTTCATCGGGCTTTTTGTAATAGCCCTTCATCACCTGCGGGCCTTTGACACATATTTCGCCTGGCTGGTTGGGCGGCAGCTCGTTTTCGCCGGTTTCAAGATCCACAATTTTTATGTCCGTGTTGGGCAGCGGAACGCCAACAGAGTTTGGCTTTACAACGCCTTTCCAGGGTGTGCAGGTTGCAAATGCAACATTTTCGGTGGCTCCGTAGGCATCGTTGATAATAGCCCCGTGCAACTCTTTAAGCTCCTTTATGGTGGCCGCAGACAAAGGCGCTGCGCCGCCGAAGTATCCCTTGATAAAGGAAAGATCCATCTTCCGGAATTCCTCGTTTGCCAGAAGACCCATATAGATGGTGGGCACGCCGGGCAGGAAGGTGGGCCTAAACTTCTTTATCATATCAATTATCACCCCCGGCTCCGGCCTGGGGATGAGAACGCTTGTCCAGGCATTCCAGATGATGAGATTCTGGCTCACCGAATAGCCTGCTGAATGAAAAATCGGA
>JASEHB010000119.1 GCA_030018745.1 Desulfatibacillaceae bacterium
GGGTGAACCTTGCGCTTAAAGCGCAAGAACCACCCAACCTACCAAGCTGTCCGGTGCCTGTTTTTGTTGGGCTACGCTAAAGATAGCCCAACCTACCCTTTCCTGTTGAACAATATTGTTGACTTGAAACCCCAAACAAAGTAATTACATTGTGTCCACATAAAAGGAGGCGGCACATGAGGGCACGGGTAATAAAAATTGGTAATTCCCAGGGCTTGCGCATTCCAAAGCCTATTCTCGAACAAACGGGGATAAGTGAGGATGTTGAAATTGAAGTTGAGAAAAATCAGATCATTATCCGCCCTGTTAAAAATGCGCGGGAGGGCTGGGACAAGGCATTTGAAATGATGCACAAAAAAGGCGATGACGCACCCCTTGAAGATGTTACTGGCATTTCAAATTCATGGGATGACAAAGAATGGCAGTGGTAGCTAAACGGTTTGACATTTATCTTGTAAATCTGGACCCCACTGTCGGGTCGGAAATTCAGAAAACCAGGCCGTGTTTGGTCATCTCGCCAGATGAAATGAACAGGCATATCAAAACTGTCATAATCGCCCCCATGACAACCGCCAGCAAAGATTACCCAACAAGGGTTCCGTGCAATTTCAAAAAGAAGGACGGCCATATTGTTCTGGATCAGATTCGAACCATAGACAAAGAGCGCCTGATACGAAAGATTGGCTCGATTGATTCCAAGGTTCAGGCGGAAGTCGTTTCCGTGTTGCAGAGGATGTTCGCTTTTTAAGCGTTGCCCGTCAAAAAAGTCGGGCCGGCTCCCGCTGTGTGTTGCGGAAAACCGGCCCGTTTTTGTTTTAAGGAATGCCGTTTTTTTTGGCCGGAACTTTCAGGCCCCGTTCTCAAGGCCCGTCAAGGCGTCTTTCTCAAATCCCGGCCTTTCATTTCCGGCCATCAACCCCTGTTAAATATCATAATACAGGAAAAACTCGTAAGGATGGGGGCGCAGGCGCACCGGGTCCACCTCGTGCTTGCGCTTGTAGGCAAGCCACATTTCAATGGCATCCTGGGTGAAAACATCGCCCTTGAGCAAAAAGTCATGATCCTTTTCCAGGGCGTCCAGGGCTTCGTTGAGGGAGCCGGGCGCGGACGGAATGTCCTTCAACTCCTCCGGACTCATGGCGTAGATGTCCTTGTCCAGCGGGTCGCCCGGATGCAGCTTGTTCTGGATGCCGTCAATAACTGCCATGAGCATTGCCGAAAATGCCAGGTAGCCGTTGCAGGATGGGTCGGGCGTCCGAAACTCTATGCGCTTTGCCTTGGGCGAGGCCGAGTACATGGGAATACGCAGGGCCGCGCTGCGGTTTCTTGAGCTGTAGGCAAGGTTGACCGGAGCTTCAAAGCCCGGCACAAGGCGCTTGTAGCTGTTGGTGGTGGGGTTTGTGAATGCGCACAATGCCCCGCAGTGCTTTAAAATGCCGCCCATTGCATAAAGGGCCATTTCCGAGACGCCTGCATACTTGTCGCCAGCAAACAGGGGCTTGCCGTCCTTCCAGATGCTGATGTGGGAGTGCATACCGGAGCCGTTGTCCTCAAAAAGAGGTTTGGGCATGAAGGTAACGGTCTTGTTGTGGCGGTAGGCTACATTTTTAAGCACATACTTGAACCACATGAGCTGATCGCCCATCTGAACCAGGGGGGCAAAGCGCATGTCAATTTCGCTCTGACCTGCTGTTGCCACCTCGTGGTGCTGGGCCTCAACTGCTATGCCAAGGCTTTCCAGGGTCAGCATCATCTCCGTGCGGATGTCCTGAAGCTTGTCCATGGGCGGAACAGGAAAATAGGCCTGCTTGTGACGGGGCTTGTAAGCCAGGTTGGGGCCTTCGTCCCTGCCCGAATTCCAGATGCCTTCCTCTGAATCCAGCTCGTAGAAGGCGCCGTTGCTCTTGGAGTCAAAGCGCACATCATCAAAGATGAAGAACTCGGCTTCCGGCCCGAAATAGGCGGTGTCGCCGATGCCCGTGCTTGTGAGATAGGCCTGGGCCTTTTTGGCGATGTTGCGCGGGTCGCGGCTGTAGTTCTCACGGGTTACAGGGTCCTGAATGTCGCCGATGAGCACCAGGGTCGGCTCTTTGAAGAAGGGGTCTATCTTGGCTGTGGAAGCATCCGGCACCACAAGCATATCGCTGGCATTGATGGGCTGCCAGCCACGGATGGACGAACCGTCAAAGCCAAAACCATCCTCGAATGAGTCTTCGCTAAGCTGGCAGATGGGAACCGTGAAATGCTGCCACAGCCCCGGATAGTCCAGAAAGCGGATATCCACGGCCTTTACGCCCTTTTCCTTTGCAAACTCCAGAACTTTTTTTGCATCCATACCTTTTCTCCTTGTTTGGGCGCACCCCTTTTGGAGTGCGCCCTTTTATGGGTTTGTGCAACAAATTGCCTATCCAAATAAGCTGTTAATACCGTTTTTTTGTCAGATGGCGTCTGTGCCCCGCTCGCCGGTCCTCACGCGGATGACCTGCTCAACAGGGGTTACAAATATCTTGCCGTCCCCTATTCTGCCGGTGTTGGCCGCCTTGACAATGATATCCACCACGGCATCCACCTGGGAGTCATCAAGGATGATTTCCAGCTTCACCTTGGGCACAAAGTCCACCACATATTCTGCGCCCCGGTAAATTTCCTTGTGGCCCTTCTGGCGGCCATAGCCTTTCACTTCGGAGATGGTCATTCCTGTAACGCCCATCTCGTTTAGGGCCTGCTTCACATCGTCTAACTTGAACGGCTTGATGATGGCTTCAACCTTTTTCATTACCAGCCTCCTGTTCTTTGCCTTTTGGGGTGTCCGGCCCCGGATTTACAGGCCCCTTTTACCAGGTGTAACCAACCTCGCTGTGCTCGGAGAGGTCAAGCCCCTGATTCTCCTCTTCAGGAGTAGCCCTTAAGCCCACTGTAAGATCAATGACCTTGAGTATTGCGGCCGTAACTCCAAAGGAGAAAACTATGGTCACAACCGCGCCAAGGGCCTGCACACCGAACTGACCGGGGTTGCCGTAGAAAAGGCCGTCCACCCCGCCTATGGCTGCCGTTGCAAAAAGCCCGGTGGCCAGTGCGCCCCAAAGTCCGCCTATTCCGTGAATTCCCACAACATCCAGGGCATCGTCATATCCCAGCCTGTTCTTGGCAACAACTGCAAAGTAGCAGATTATTCCTGCGCCTATGCCTATAACAAGTGCGCCCATCGGCCCCACAAAGCCTGCCGCAGGGGTGATGCCCACAAGGCCGGCCACTGCGCCCGATGCCGCACCCAGAGTGGTGGGCTTGCCCTGATAAAACCATTCACCGATTATCCAGGCCACTGCGCCTGCGCCTGCTGCAATCTGGGTCACAAAAAGGGCCATTGCCGCTGTTTCATTTGCTGCAAGTGCGCTGCCTGCGTTGAAGCCAAACCAGCCAAACCACAGTATGCCTGCTCCAAGAACCGTCATGGGCACATTGTGCGGAGCAATGGCGTTGGTGCCGTAACCAAGGCGCTTGCCCAGAAAGAGGGCGCAGGCCAAAGCCGCCACGCCGCTGTTTATGTGAATGACCGTGCCGCCTGCAAAGTCCAGCGCTCCCATTTCGCCAAGCCAGCCGCCGCCCCATACCCAATGGCAGACCGGAAAGTAAACCAGTGTTGTCCAGGCTATGGTGAAAATCAGATAAGCCTTGAACTTCATGCGCTCTGCAAAGGCTCCGGTGATGAGCGCAGGGGTGATTATGGCAAACATGAGCTGAAAGGCTGCAAAGAGAATATGCGGAATGGTATCCGAATAAGGCCCTGCTTCCAAGCCCACGCCTTTGAGTCCCAGGTAATTGAGGCCCCCTACAAAACCGCCCACATCCGTGCCAAAGGCCAGGGAATAGCCGTAAAGCACCCAGAGAATTGAAATTATGCCAAGGCTTATGAAGCTGTGCATGATTGTGGCCAGTACATTCTTTTTCCGCACCAGGCCTCCGTAAAAGAGCGCCAGCCCGGGGGTCATGAACATGACCAGGGCCGTTGCCGCCAGCATCCAGGCTATGTCTCCGCTGTTCATTTTAATCTCCATCCTTGTTTTGGTTTAAGGTTTGTTGTTTGTTTTCGCCGCCCTGCCGTTAGCCCGGGCATGTACCGGCAAGCACGGCTTCCAGTTTTTTCATGATGGCCGCAACCTCGTCAGGCGCGTCCACCTTCTGGCCGTCAAAATCGCGCACATAGAACACATCCACAATCTGGTCTGCGTTCGTGGCGATCTGCGCCACCCATATATCCAGGCGGCACCCAAACAGCGCATGGGTTATCTGGTACAAAAGGCCCATGCGGTCATACGCAAAAACTTCCACTATGGTAAAAAAGCTTGAAGTCTCGTTATCCACCCGCACCCACTCGCTTTTCATGGCTGTGCGGACCTTCTTTGCCTTGCTTGATGCCAGTTTGTTTTCAAGAGCCTTTTCAAGGCAAAGCGTTTCGGAAAGGGCCTCCTGAAGATCTTTTTCCACCCTCTGCCAGATCTCATCCTCAAAGATGGGGTCCAGGGGCCGACTCACGGAAAAAATGTCCAGAGCCGTGGCATTGCGCCAGGTGAAAATTCTGGCATTGTGAACATTTAGGTTGTGCAGGGTAAAAACACCCGCGATTTTGGAAAAAAGGCCCGGCCTGTCCTTGGCGCACACGGTCACGGTTCTCAAATCCGGGTTGCTGCTGCCAGCAACATCCAAAACCGCGTCTTTATCGCCCAGCCGGTGGTAAAGCGCTGCGTGGGCCACCATGTCTGGAGCCTCAACACCATTGAGATATCTGGGGCTCATCACGGGGAAGAGCACCCGAAGAAGAACCCGGTCCGCCTCACTTTCTGCAATTTTAAGGGCCTCCTCCTTTTTGCGCTCCACTGTGGCAAGCGTCCGCCTGGAGGCCAGGTCGCCCTTTTCCATCACCTGGCTAACCTTGAAAAAAAGCTCCCGCAGCAAAAGGGCTGTCCAGTTGTTCCAGGCCTTGCGGCCAGTGGCCTTGGAGTCTGCCACCGTGAGCAGGTAAAGCATTTTGAGCCGGTTTACCGTACCCACCTTACGGGCGCATGAAAGGGAAGTCTCCTCGTCATTCAAATCCCGCCGGGTGGCTGTCTTGATAAGGAGCAGGTGGTTTTCCACCAGAAATTCCACAAGCTCCACATTGGCAGGGGAATAGCCCATGCGCGCCAGCGCCTTGGCTGCCATGCCAGCACCTGCAAGCGCGTGGTCTGGCTCCATCAGGCTCTTGCCCACATCGTGGAGAAGCCCGGCCAGAAGAAGCACCTTTTTGGGGGAAACCTCTGCCCAAAGCGCAGCTTCCAGGCTGTCGCCGCCGGTCTGGGCCGAAAACTCCTTCAGGTGCCGTACGGTTTCCAAAGAATGACTGTCCACAGGGTACACATGGTACTGTGTGTACTGAATTCGGTGGACAATGCCCCCGATTTCGGGAATCAGAGCTGCCAGAAACCCAGTGTTAAGCATCTGCTCCAGCACATTGGCGCTGCCATCCGCGCTTTTTAGGACAAACTCAAAGGCGCTTATCACCTTCTCGTCACGGCGAAAATCGTCATCCACAAGGTGGGCGAACTCGCGCACAAGGCGTCTTGCTTCAACGGAAAGAGGAACGCCGCTCTTTGCGCTGTGCCAGAAAAGGCGCATAAGAATTGTGGGATCCTCAACAATATAGCGCGGCGAGCTTATGCAAACCGCATCACGCGAAAGCTCTATGCCCGGCTCCAATGTACGGCCCGTTAATGGGCGGCCCTTTGCCTTTCCCTTTTCCGAAAGGGACAAAAACAAGGTCGAATGCAAAAGCTTCACGGCCTGCATGTGGCTCTGCAACTCGCCTAAAAACCTCTCGACTCCCTTAAGGCTTCCGGAGCTTTCCATGTCCAAAGCTTTGGCAATTGTCCTCTGGTGCTCGAAATAAAGCTGATCATTCCTGCGGCCTGCCAGGTGATGAAGGTGATTTCTCACCTTTGCGATAAAGGCAACAGCCCGGCCAAGGTCAGAATATTCATTGTGGGTGAGATGCCCCATATACTCCAAATCCCTTGGCTCATGCAGGCTCCAGAGCACCTTGCCCATCCAAAGCATTACATTGTAGTCGCGCAGCCCTCCCTGGCCGTCCTTTATGTTTGGCTCCAGCAGGCTTGTGGCATCTCCAAAGCGCTCGTGGCGACCCTGGCTCGTCTCTTTTAGCCATGCCAGATATTTTGCGCCCTGGCGGCCAATAACCTTGTTGGTAAATTCCTCGCGCAGATTTGTGTAAAGAAGGGATGCCCCGCACACAAAGCGCGCGTCCAACAGGCTTGTCAGAACCTCAAAATCCTGTGCCCCAAGGCGTATGCACTCTTTAATGGTACGGGTGGCATAGCCCACATCAAGGCCTGCATCCCATAAGGGGTAAACAATTTCCTGCACAAGGCTCAAAGCCTGATCAGGTATCTTTTTTTCAAAAAGGAGCAGAAGATCCACATCCGAATGCACGCAATGCTCCCTGCGGCCATAACCTCCAAGGGCAACAACTGCATAAGGGTTTTTGTCCAGCCTCATGCTTGGCCCCACCTTGGAAAGGGCAAAGGAGTCCCGGAAATACTCGTCAAGGGCCTGGGTGTAGGCAGTAAGAAAGCCTGTCCCAGTTTCCTTGAGCGCGGCCTCCACAATCTCGAAGCGCCTTTTTTTAAGGGTTTCGATAGGGCTGGCCAAATTTATTTCCGGCATATTGTGCATTGAAAAACCCTTTCCTCAATTTGCTGTCCCAACATAAAGCAAGGCCCGTGCCAGGACGATGAATATTTTTTTAACCAGTTATATCAGAATATTATTAAGCAATCCGATTTTTGGGCGAAAAATATAAAACTACAAAAATGTATTTTGGGGGCTAAAAAAATACAAAAATGTATTTTTGCTAAAAAGCCGCCCCAAAATCAAATCAAGGAAAGCCAGAGGGAAAACAAGGGGGAAAACAGCCCGGAGAAGATGCCGGAATGCCAATCAATGGATTGACCTGCCATCTCGGCCAAAAGCCCTAAGACAAAAACCTGCGAGGAAAAAGCATTAAAGGCAACAGCAAAAACAGCTTTTTTAACCACGAAAACCACGAAAACCACGAAAACCACGAAAACCACGAAAAAAAGCAAGGCAAAGCCTTTTTGCCCTGATGATAGGCAAAAAAAGCAGCAAAAATGCTTCTTTTTCACTTTAAAAA
>JASEHB010000120.1 GCA_030018745.1 Desulfatibacillaceae bacterium
TTTTCCGTGCCGGATGCCGAGGCTGCAAACCAGGTGGATGAAGGCCGCATAGGCGCCAATGCCTTTGCCGCATTGAAGGAGCTGGATTTTTACACCCACAAAAACACGCCTTACAGCGCCATTTTTCCGGGGGAAAGCTCGCGCGTGGAGAGCACCGAGCCGCCCTTTGCCTTTGTGCGGCTTGCTTCACCTTCAGGCTATGACTACCGGCTTGGCCAGGAAGGAACGACAACCCCGGCAACCGTGGAGGAGCTTGCCAAGGTATGCGCCACCTCAATGTTTTTTGAGGTTCTGGGCGGCAACCAGAGCCTTTTGGAAAGTATGCACAAGGATTACGCAGCCAAGGTAGCCCTTTGGGGGCAGCCCAGCGAAAATCCTCCACATTACGCCAAGGCCCTTTCCAGCTTCGGGGCCGGCACTGCCCATTACCCCAAGTACAGAATTGCCGGGGCCGCAGCCTGCAAGCTTTTGGAAAGGCAGATTTTGGGCTGGGCAGGCAAAAAAGTGGAGACAAACCCGGACACCCTTGCACAGACAACGCTTGAAAGCCGCGTGGATGAGGGCAAAATTGCAGGCCTTGCCCAAAAATGGCTCCATCAGGCCATCACAGCCAGCCAGGGCGAATTGACCTATGGCACCAAGGGCAGAGGCAAAGGCTCGCTGGCAGATGAATTCAATGCTGAATTTCGAAATGTTTTCATGCCCGGCGGCAAGCCCAGGCAGGGCAATGCAGTGCAGATGGAGCAGGATCTTACCAGCCTGCCCAAGGAAAGGCCCTTTGCCCAAAGGTTTGTAAGGGACGGATACTTCGTGAGGCTTCTTCTGGCCCGTTTGCCTGATTATAAAAAGGCATTGGCAAAGAACCTGCAAAAGGCCTTTGATGACGCCATTGATAAAATAATGGCCCAGGACAGCATTTTTACTGAAGATGCCCAGTTGAACGATCTGGGCGAGGTTCAGGCCCTTTACAGGTATCTGTGCGGGGAGTTTTTGGGCCAGAGAATAAACAGGTCCCAAAGCTTTTCTGTTGCGCAGGTGGATACAAGGTTTATGGAGGGCTTTTTCCGGGAGTTCACAAGGGCGGAAAGCAGCCTTGCCTCGTGGACTTTGGGGCTGTCCGGCCCAACCCAGCAATATTATCGCACCAAGGCTGTGAACATTTACCAGGATGCCCTTAACAGGGAGTTTCTGAAAATGCTCGAAGCCTTGGAGGCCGAGGCATTGAAGGACCTGCCCAGAGAACTCAAAGAGCTTGTGGGCGACCGCATAGGCAGGCTTCTGGACAAGATCCGCGACAGCATCAACATTCTTGGCACCCAGTATGCCAAGCTTGTGGAAACCGATGATTTTGCCAACCTCATAACCGTTGTCACAGATGCCAAAAAGGGCCTGGCCTTTGATGCGCAAAAGCTCGTGGAGAAATTTGACCGGACTTCCTGGCCCCAGGTTTACGATGAGGTGAGCCAAAACGATCCCAACAACCGCAAGTTCAAGGCCATGCTCATGGACCCGGAAACAGACAGCCAGAAAGCCGTGAACCAGATAAGCGATGTGCTGATCCGCCGCATGATGGGATCCATGGACATGAGCAATTTCGACATGGTGGATCTGCTGCTCAAAAACTACTCCGTAAGCTTTGCCCACACAGCCCGGCGCACAAAACCCCTTGTGCAGCTTCTGGCCACCCAGCATGAAATTTTGAGCCAGAAAAAAAGCCCGCGGCTTGTGTGCGGAGGGCGGGCAGGCTCCCAGGAAAGGCTCCTGGGCTTTTTCAAGAAAAACTCTGTTTCCGAATTTGAAAGCTTCCAGCAGGATATGGCCATGCAGCACATGCTTCACCTCTACCAGGAGGTGGCAGGCTTTGCCCTGAATGAAATGGCCACCTGCCAGGCCCTTGAAGCCTTTTACCTGGACAACCTGGAGAGCCGGGATGTTGTAAAGCGCGTCCTGCACACAGACATAATGCCCAGCAGGTTTGACATAGGCCGCTACAAGCGGCTTGGGGATCTGACCCATGAGGCCGGTCCCGGCAAGCCTTCGCTGATAAGCCTTGTGGGAGATTTCCTCAATGAGCGCTTCCTTACAAGAAGGCCACTAAACGAAACAGATGATGAAATAGTGTTTGAATGGAAGGAAGGCGGAATCCCCCGTGACGCTCTTTATGACCCTGACAACAGGGACAAGTTCGCCTGGGAACTGGCAGCCTCCCCAGAAGGTGTCAGACAGTTCAAGAAAAGGGTGCTTGATGTGATGCAGGCCCTTTCGGAAGATGACATGATTGGGCTTAACGAAAGCTTGAGGCAGCGGATTTTAAAAAACCACGGCAGGGAATCCAAGGAGATGGAGGAGTATATACGCATCTTCACTCCGGAATTTGTCACAAGGAAGCATCTGCCCTGGTGGGAAATGGATAAGAAGCCCGCCTGATTTATGGGCCTTGCAAAGGGGGGGGGATTAAATGGAATGCCGACAATGCCAGAGCGGCTATGTTGTAAGCATTGTGCCGGGCGCCCGGTACTGCGGGTTCTGCGGGGCAGGTGTAAATGAAATAACGGTGTGCTTTCAAATCGGCAACAGGTTTCCTGCCTCCTGTGATGAAGAAAGCCCCCTTTACCTGGATACTGAAAATGGAGACCCGCAGCGCCTTACCCTGGAAATAAGGGTGGAAAACAAAGGCACAATGCCTGCGGGAATAACCGGCCTTAAACTGATAGAGCCAGAGGCCTGAAACAGCCTGGTGTGCACTGGCAATGGCTGCTTTTTTGCCAGGCCCGAAGAATTCATGGTGAGCAGTGTTTTGGCTCAAGAGGGCTTACCCTGCCGCAGGCTGGCAAATAAGGCCCTGTCATTGAAAGACCTTTTTGCCTGCAATTCAGGCAGCCTTGGCCTTTTCCCTTTGCAGGGGCAAGGCCTGCCCGGAAAAAAAAAGAAAAATGACAGACAGCAATTCAAATTCCGTGACAGCCCACGACTGGGAATACAAGGAAAAGGACTGGCCGGACATAGGCCGCATCCGCTTTCCCCAATACCGGGTGGAAGAGCAGGTGGGGAAAAGCGCCCACAGCCAGATATACCGCATCTCATACAAAAAGACTGTCGGCGATCTTCTTTTTAAGCCTGACACCCAGCTCATACTCAAACTTGTGATTGCCCCGGTTGAGGGCTGGACAAGGGCAAAAATACAGGAGTGGGAAGGCCAGTATGACAGGCTCAAAGCCCTTCTGGCGGAAAATCCCGTGGAATCCCTTGTCCGCCTGCATGATTTTGGCATGGAAACGAATTTTGCCAGAAAAAGGGTGCTTGCAGGCTTTGTTTATGAGCTTGTTGAGCAGGCCATGCCCCTCTCTTTGGCAATGAAGGTTGAGCAGGGCGGCCAGGGCCTTTTTTGCAAACCCATGCCCCCAGAAGTCATAAGGGTTTTGGCGCCAAAGCTTGCAGAGGCGCTTGCACCCATGCACCAAAAGGGCATGGCCCACGGCGCGCTGAAACCCTCCAACATCCTTATTGGTTCAGGCGGGGCCGTTCGGCTGGCAGACTGGGACCCTTTGGGCTTTCTTGCAAAAGCAATGCAGAGGGGCAAAGGCCTGGAAGACCCTCCCGGCCTTTTGTGGACAGCCCCTGAAAACCTTGCCAATGACAATAAGCCCGGCCCTGCCAGCGATGTCTGGAGCCTGGGCGTGCTTCTTGCCATGCTCATAACCGGCAGCCACCCCTTTCCGGGGCCGCCTTCAAAGGTGGTGGGTCTTCTTGCCCAGGGCGGCAAAATTGACCCTCCAATGCTTGTCGGCCTGCCCCCGCTTCTGGCCGGGCTTCTGGAAAGCTGCCTTAAAATCAACCCAAAAGAGCGCCCTGAAAACGCAGGCGCCTTTCTTGAGGCCTTAAAACCTGCATTGCCGGACCTGGAAGATGCTGCAAATGAGCCTGAACCCGGCAAACCAGCCCTAAACCGCGAGCAAAAAGGCGGCAAGCCTGTTGAGCAGAACCGGACAGGCAATGGCGGCAACCCTGTTGCCAGCCAGCTTGAGGCAAAGGAGGAGGAAGAAGAAGAGGAAGAGGAAAGAGAAGAGGAGGAGGAAGCACCCAGGCAAACCCAAGAGGATGCGGCCCAGGAAAAAGAAGCCCTTTGGGGCCAGCCGGATTTTTCGCCAGAAAAACCTCAAGAAGATGAGGCGCTTAAAAGGCCCTTGCCAAAAGAGGGGGATAAGCCATTGTCATCATATCAAGCAGGCGGCCAGCACTTGCCGGGGCTGAAAAACGGCTTCTGGGAGCACTCGCAGCTTCCGGGGCTGCTGAACCCCGTTGACCCGGCCAAAAACTATTCTGTCATAACCCTTACAATAGACAGAAAAAGTCTGCCCGTAAGCCGGGGTGAAGAAAAAGGCGGCAAAAGCTATGCCGTCAAGCTGACTTCAGACAGGGATGACAGGCTTGCCGAAAACTCATCAAAGGCCCTCCGTTTCACATTCTTTCCAAAGCCCTTTCTTGTGGGCGCAGGCCCGGTGCCTCTTGAAATAGGCAAAAAGAAAGATGAATACGAGGCAATTCTAAAAATCCGCATGGAAAACAAAAGCGCAGCCATTGTGGAAAGCGCAAGGGTTTTGATAGGCAACAGGGATAACCCTGTTAAAGAAGCCTCTGTCTCTGGGCCTGCCCTGGTAAAGGGGGTTGGCGGCCTGCTTGAAATAAAAATTGCCCTTGATGCCCAGGGCCTTGAAAGCCTTCAAAAGAATCAAGGTGTCCTGCCCATAGAGGCCCAGCTCAAGGTGAAAAACCGCAACCAGCCCCTGACTGTGGACAAACTGTCCGGCGGCCTGCCCTGGCTGCTTGAGGTTGAGTTTGTTCCTGACCTGCAAATAACAGAATACCCCAGGCTTACAAGGCAGGAGCGGGAAAAGAAGAAAACCCTGCACCAGCATCCTTATGAAAAAATGCCAAAAACCCGGCGCAGCTTTGTTTTGGAGAACAGGGGCGGGGGAAGGCTTTTCTTTAATCGCAAAGACATCAGCTTTTTGCCCCTTGAAAGCAGCCGGGAGCAGGAACAACTGGTGAAAAACGCCATAGAGCTTGCCCCGGACCAGGATAGCTATGAGCTTGGGCCGGGCGAAAGCCGCGAAATAGGCTACTTTGTTGACCCCAACCTTATACCCTTAAGCGATGCCCCCCCCTATGCAGGGGCTTTGGATTTTTTTGTGGCCATTTCCTTTAAGGGCCAGACCAGCAGAGGCAGAACCCTTGCCCAAAAAAGCACCGGTCACAGAATCGCCCTGATCTGCAAGAGGCTTAAGCAGGGCCGTCTTCTGGCTGTGGATTTTGGCACCACCAGCAGCCTTGCCTGCGCCTACACGGATGATTATGACGACATCCATCGTAAAAAATTTGTTGTTGAAGACACAAAAGATCCCATACTGCCAACAATCATAGGCTATTTTCATGAGGATTATGACCTTGAAATAGGCACGGAACCCAAGTTCCGCTATCGGGAAGGCGCCCCCAACCACTTTGCCAGCTTCAAGCGCCATCTGGGCAAGGACAACCACAAGGCGCATAAGATTGAAAGAACAGGCCGCCAGAAGTCCGAAAACTATACGCCTGAACGAATTACACTCGACTATTTGAAACGATTAAAAGAGCTTATCGGGGAGCGTAGCGGCTATTATTTTACCAAATGTGTTTTCACCCACCCCAGCCTTTTTTCCCTTCACCGCAAAAAGGTTTTCAGACAAATTTTGAAGGATGCGGGATTTTTGCCCCCCTTCCTGTTGGACGAAGCATCCGCCGGGGCAATGGAGTTTATCAGAAGCAACAAAAGCGGGTTGACCCATTACCGCCTGCTGGTTTTTGACTTTGGCGGAGGCACAACAGACATAACCTTTCTGGAAGTTGATGCTTCGAATCCTGACCTGGAGAAGCTGAAAATTCTGGATGTGGGGGGGGACCCGGATTTTGGCGGCGATGATGTCACCCAGGCCATTATGGATATTGTCATTGATAAACTTGACAGCGAAGGCATCATCATTCCCCTGTTTGATAAGGAAAGCTTGGTCAACTTTCCTGTAAGCTTGGATGAGCTTGAAAAAATAAGGGGCAGTAACAGCCAGCGCCTGCAAAGCGCCTGCGAGCTAGTCAAGATGAGCATATTCGAAAAGGGTTTTGACGAAGGGCGAATAACCCCCCTGTCCCTTAACGGCATTGTGGCATACAACACAGACCAAAAGAATCTCGAAACCTTAAGAAAACAAATTGACTTCTTTTCCGGTGAAGTAAAGGAGCTTCATAAGCAGGATGGCGTTTCCCGCGGCCTTGTGGAAAAGGCTTTTTTACCGCAGCTCCTGGCCCTGGCGGAAAAAGTTGTTGACATGACCCATCGCCATGACAGGAAGGATGCTCCACCAACCCTTGTCCTTCTTTCGGGCCGCTCCTCAAACATACCCCTGGTAAGGGAAATATTCGAAAAATGCAGGCAGGGCGAGCGCCCCCATTGGGATGAAGGCAAGAAAAAAATCGTTTTCGGCCCTGCAGGAGAAGGGGAAAATGACTACCCCCGCCTTCTTTGCCAAAGTGTGGAGCTTTCCAAAAAGCCCAAGTCCATTGTGGCACTTGGGGCTGCCTATTATGGCTTCATTCGCGGTTACAGCATTGAAAGCTTAAACGGCATGGGCCTGAAAACCCCTTTCCGCATAGGCATAAGAAACCTAATAAGGCCGGACCGCTTTGAGGAGCTTATAAATGCTGGCAGTTTCTTTGTGGAAAGTCCCTTGCAACACAATTCAACAAATGACCCGGCAAAGCAATACGCCTGGGCGGAAACAGGCTTCACATTCAGCTTCATACCGGCAGGCGGCGGCCTTGAGAATAAAATCGAAATAATTGAGCTTTACAGCAGTTCAGGCAACGCCCTCCATGGCAGCCACCGGAATTATGAAACCCTTCCCCGGTTTGATGTGCGTAAGCCTGCTGGCATTGCGGGTGTCTTGCATGGAACGCTCAGGGTGGATGTGACTTCGGATTTCGGCGTAAAGGTGCATGTCCGTTTTAACAATTCCAGCGACTGGATTGAGGCTTTTCCCGCAGATGGCGCTTAAAAAGGCGCTATTGGGCTTTATTTTGCCGCCGCCTTTTTGGGTTAATGAATAAAAAAAGGCAGTGCAGGGCGCTTATTTTACAAGGCAAGGAGCAAATATGGAAA
>JASEHB010000001.1 GCA_030018745.1 Desulfatibacillaceae bacterium
CGTAATTTCGCTTTTAGTGGCCTTTTTTTTGGGGTTTTTGAAAACGAAATTTACTATGGCCTGGACCCCAACACCCTGCTTGCAGTCAACCGCAACTATTTTCAGGACACAATCCGTCAGGGCCTTGAAATTGGCGTAAGGGCCTACCCGACAGAAAAACTCTTTGTGTGGGCAAACTACAGCTTTGTGGATGCCCATTTTGAAGGTTCCGGCCGCCCCATACCCCTGGTTGCCGCCCACAAGGCGGATGCAGGCCTGGAATGGCAGGCCCTTTCCCGGCTTGTTGCAGCCCTTTCCGGAAGCTTTGTGGGAGAAAGAAGGGACGGCAATGACACGGAGGATTTCCGGCACCCAGGGCTGGATAGCTATTTTGCCATAAACGCAAAGCTTGTTTACGATTTTTATGGGGCCAGGCTTACAGCCGGGGTCTTAAACGCCCTGGATGCCCGTTTCATGACAACAGCATACAGCGGGCGGGGCTACCCCATGCCGGGCCGCAATTTTTACGGCTCTGTTGAGTTTGACTTTTAAGAGGCAATTTTTTGCCGGGCAGAAGAAACCATGAGCAAAAAAAAGGCTGCAAAAATCCGTTTTCTGGCCTTTGGGCTTATTCTTTTTATGGCGCTGGCGGGAATCGCCTTTGCCGGGCCTTATTCTCCTGCTGTGGGCAAGCCCGGCAGCAATGCTGTGCCCATGAATTCTACGGAGATTGCTGCCTGGGCCTCCTTTGTGCAGAGCGTGGAGTTTGGCAGCCATCTTGACGATGCCTGGAAGAACACGGCAAATGCTCTTGGACCTGCTTCGGGAACAGCCTTTGCCGTGGTGAGTTTGGGCCGGGGCGGGCGCATAACCCTTGGTTTCAACCCGCCCATTGCAAACGGGCCGGGCTGGGATTTTGCGGTTTTTTCCAACAGTTTTTCAGACACTTTTCTTGAGCTTGCCTTTGTGGAAGTTTCTTCAGACGGAGCCAACTTTTTCCGCTTTCCCAATTCCTCCCTCACCAAAGAGCCGGTTGCCGGTTACGGAAGTGTTGACCCAACCAATGTAAACGGGCTTGCAGGCAATTTCCGCCAGGGTTTTGGCACCCCATTTGATTTGACTGACCTGCTTGATGCGCCGGGGGCGTGGGGGGCCATTGCAGAGGGCAGGCTGGATTTGGGCGGCATTGCCTTTGTGCGGATTGTTGACATTGTGGGGGATGGCTCGGCAAAAGACAGCAGCGGCAACCCCATTTACGACCCTTACCCAACATTTGGCAGCGCGGGCTTTGACCTGGATGCAGTTGCCGCCCGCTACACTGCGGCAGCCCAGGCAGTTAACTCCCCGCCCCTTGCGCCAGTGCTGTTATCGCCCCTCCACAATGCAACCCAGGTGGCCTTTCCGGCAATTCTGGAAACCGGACCCTTTGCAGACCCGGATTTTGGCGACAGCCAGGCCCTTGCCCATTGGCAGATAAGCACCAGCCCGGGCCAGGGTTTTGAGGACAACCTTGTGTTGAACGCCCTCACCCCCCTGCACCTGACCACCCTTGAAATATGGGCGCCCCTGCTGGATGCCGGTAAAACATACGCCTGGAGGGTGCGCCATTTTGACAGCCGCATGACCCCCTCCCCCTGGTCGGAAACAGCCCTTTTTACAACAGAGGCCCAGGGCGGCCAGGGAGTTCCCCTTGAGCAGGCAACAGACAGAATATGGACAACCGATGAAGCCTTAAATGCGGCAATACTGACCTTGAAGGCCCAAAACAGCGCAGGCAAAGCCGTTATCATGGGAATTGCGCCGGTGAGCAATGTTGCGCAGATTATAAGCGCCCGCGCCCTTCCCCTTGATTCCACAGCCCCCAAAAACCGTCCGGCTTTGGATACGGGGCTTATGGGTTTCAGGGTCATTGCAGCAGACCCTTTGCAGCCCGTGCAGGTGGATATACACCTGGACCCGCCCGCGCCGCCCGGCTCAACCTGGTACAAGCACGATCCAATATCCGGGTGGAGGCCCTTTGCCCACGCCCGATTTGCGCCAGATGGCAAAACCGTGCGCCTTACCCTTACAGACGGCGACCCGGAAAAGGGTGATGTTGACAGGGTGGCAAATGGAGTGATTGTTGACCCTGGCGGAGCCGTGTTTGGCAAAAACACCCCTGCGCCTCCAAGCCAGGAAGCAGGAATCGGCGCAGGCGGGGGGTGCTTTGTCCATTCTTTGACAGAACGGGAATAAAAGAATAATTCCAAAGTGTTTGGAGCCGCAAAAAACAAAAAAACAAGGCCTGGCAGCCTGTAAATTTCCGCTTTAAGCGCCAGGGACAGCACAAGGGGCCGCTTTTTGCATGGTCTTTATGAACTGATCTGGACAAAACCCTGCTTTTGCCCTAAAACCAGGCTGCCTGACAAATCCAAACAAACCCTGGTGAAGCCATGTCTTTTGAAGCTTACGAGAAGGCGGGAATAAGCGTTTCCCAATCGTATTTCGGCGTTTCGGACGAGGTGGAGCTTCTGGTTACGGCCTTTGATCCTCCAGAAGCTAAACCCGGCACGCCCACCCTTGTTTTTGTCCCGGGCTGGATATCCCTTTTGAGCGGATGGCACGAGGTTCTTGGCCAGTTGTGCCCCTGCTGCCGGGTGCTCTACATAGAAACCCGCGAAAAGAAAAGCGCCAGGCTGCCGTCTTTGAAAAGAGAGTTTAGTGTTGAGCGCATGGCTGATGACATAATCGAAGCCGTGGAAGCCCTTGTGCCGGAAAATGCACCATTCTGCTATGCAGCAAGCTCGCTGGGGGCCACAGTGGTTCTGGAGGCCATGAGCCGCCAGTCCCGCGCTCCAAACGCCGCCATGCTGGTGGGGCCTATCGCCCAAATGCACTTTCCGGCCCTTGGCCTTGCCTTTGCCAGAATACTGCATCCATCCTTGTTTTTTGTGTTCAAGCCCTGGCTGAAATGGTACCTGGCCAATATTCGCTGCGACAAGAAAAAAGAGCCGGAGCAGGTTGCCAAATACTTTGCCACCATTGATGCTGCCGAGCCTGCCCGCCTGAAGAAAAACGCCTTTGCCATAAGGCATTACAGCCTGTGGGAAAAGCTTCCCAAAATCGGGGCGCCCGTTACAGTTTTCGGTGCAAGAACCGACAAGGTTCACGGCCTGGAAACTTTAGAGAAAATAGCAGCGGCCCTGCCTGCTGGAAGGCTGGAAATCCTTGAATCCAACAAGGAAACCCACAGCGAGCGCTGCGGCAGAATAATGGCGCGTATCATTGCCGGGGCTTAAGGCTGCCAGCATTTTCCCTGCCCTATTTTTCCTGCATTTTGACCGGCATCAGGGATTTGCCCCGCTCTTCTGCAATTTGCAGCATAAGCTCCTGCACGCCGGAAGGCGGGGTGCGGCGCCTGCTGCTGTCAACAGGCAGAAGGCTCAGGGCATCTTCCGGGCACTCTGTAACGCAAAGCCCGCAGCCTATGCAGCGGTTCAAATCCACAATGGCCGTGCCGTCATCATCACTAAAGGTGATGGCGTCCATCTGGCAGCGCTCTGCACACAGGCCGCAGCCAGAGCAAAGGGACGAATCGCACTGTGCAAAATAGTTGGTGAGCACGGCCTTTGCCGGCTCGGGCAAAAGCTTTAGCGAGCGCAGCACGCCGCAGCAGTCGCCGCAGCAGTTGCACATTCCCCCAGGGTTGGTCACATTGAAGGGCTGGGTAACAAGCCCGGCCTTCTGTGCGCCCTCAAGGGCGGCAAGGGCCTCATCCAGGCCCACAAAGCGGGCCAGGCCATTTTCCACAAAGTAGTCTGCATGGCTGCCAAACACAAAGCACACCTCCAGCGGCTTGCCGCATCCCTTTTCCACAAGCTTTTGCTGGGTGCGGCAAATGCAGTTTGCCAGGGCTATTTTCTTCTGGCTGCTCAAAATCTTAACAGCGTCATCGTGGGCAGCCACAGGGTGTGTAACGCTCACGGCCCTGTTAACGGGAATTGTGCGCATGGGCAGGGTGGTTTGCCCCAGGCTTGGCACAAAGGCCTCCTCAAAATATTGCTCCACCATGCTGGCAAGCTCCCTGTCCATGTTGCCAAGCTGGAACTCATAGGAGCCTACAACAAAGGGAACAGCCGCATAGCGCACAGCATTGTTGCGGCGCAGGCGGAAAATAAGGCCTTTTTGGGCCATTGTGGCAAGCGTTCTGGCGGTTTGTTCAATATCCCGGCCAGTGCGTTCAGCAATGGAATTCGCCTCCTCCAAAAAGAGGGAGAGGTCCAGATAAAGGGCTGCCTCCTCCGGAGTAAACAGCTTTTTTAGAATGCTGATTTCCACACCGGATTGTGTTTGCGGAAAGCCCACGGAATAATTATCCATCTGCTGCTGCAATTCCCGGTAAATGCCGTCTGTCATAACCGCCTCCTATGAGGTCTTGGGAAGTACAAGGGAATGAAAACCGGCAAAAAAACAAGGTTGCAAAACCTGTATCCAGTTCTATTATTATAGGTAATATGGCCCGATGATGCACTTTAAGTTTTTGCCCCCTTTTTTTCAACCCTTGCCGATAGAGGTGTTTATGCACGAGATGGGCATTGCCATGCAGATTGTGGACATAGCCAAGTCCGCGATTCCAAAAAATATTTCCTCTCCACGGGTTGAATCGGTCAATCTCAAGGTGGGCAAGCTCACGGCCATTGTTCCGGAAAGCCTTCGCTTTTGCTTTACCGTGGTCACAAAGGATACGCCGCTGGAAGGCGCAAAGCTTAACATTGAGGAGTTGCCTGTTGTGGCTCTCTGCGAGGAGTGCGCTCATAAAAGCACCATAGAAAATGCAGACTTCTCCTGCCGCAAATGCAAGTCCGGCAAGCTTAAAATCCTTTCGGGCAGGGAGCTTACGGTAAGCTCCATTGAGCTTGCGGAAGACTGATTGTTTTTTTAACGGAAGCCTGGCTTTTTGCCTTCCTGTTTTGCTTTTAATTCGCATGAAAGGGGATATTCAATGGAAGTGAAGGTAGTTCGCCGCGTGCTTGACGCCAACGAGACAATGGCCCAGGAAAACCGGCAGTCGTTTGCCGAAAAAGGCGTGTTCGTCTTTAATCTGATGAGCTCGCCGGGTTCGGGCAAGACCACAATGCTGGTGGAAACCCTAAAGCGCCTGGGCAAAGAAATCCCCACAGCCGTGATTGTGGGCGACATCTGCACCACAAACGATGCAGACCGCCTGGCCCAAACCGGGGTGGAGGTGGTTCAGATAAACACTGACCAGTTCGGCGGCGACTGCCATCTTGGCGCCCATGTCATCCGCAGGGCCTGCCAGGATATCAACCTGGATGCCGTGGACCTTCTCATTGTGGAGAATGTGGGCAACCTTGTCTGCCCGGCAGAGTTCGACATGGGTGAGGACCGCAAGGGCGTGGTGCTCTCCGTCACCGAAGGCGAGGACAAGCCCTTAAAATACCCCCTCATGTTCCGGGTCTGCGACATGGCCGTGTTGAGTAAAATTGACCTGCTGCCCCATCTGGATTACGATAAGGACCTGGCGGTCAAAAACATCAATACAGTCAACCCCAACATTCCGGTTTTCTGCCTTTCCACCCGCACAGGGGAAGGGTTTGACGCCTGGATGGAATGGCTCAAAAATCAGGTGGCCGCCAAAAAGAAATCCTGACCCCTGCCAATGCAAGGAGATGCCATGAGCGAAAAATCCCTTTACGAGCAGCTTGCAGATAAAATAATGGTTCCCGGCTCAAAGCTCATTCCAGAGCTTTTTGCCATGCTTGTAAACGAAGATGAGGCCAGGATATTGCTGGCCCTGCCCGGCTTTGCCCAGGATCTGGCGGAAAAATCCGGCATGACTCAAAAGGATATGGAGGCAAAGCTTAAAGAGTTTTTCGACAAGGGCCTTGTGTTCAAGTCCATTAAGCCCGAAGGCGTAAAATACCGTCTTTGCCGCGATATTGTGCAGTTCCATGACGCCACAATTTTGTGGTCCGGTGCAGGCAGGGACTACTTTGACAAGTGGCAGCAGTTCATGGAAACAGAGTGGCCCGCCTATGCCAAAATGGTGGAAAGCGTTGTGCCACGGCCCTTCACCCGCATCATTCCCGTGGATCGCTCAATTACGCCCCGCACCCAAATTCTGGCATTTGAAAGCGCCAGGGAGGTGATCGAGCAAAATGACACAATTGCCGTGACCCCCTGCACCTGCCGCCTTATTGCAAGAAAATGCGATTCTCCGGTGGAAGTCTGCCTCCAGGTGGGCAAGGCCGCGGATTACAACATAGAGCGGGGCACGGGCCGCAAAATCAACAAGGAAGAAGCCCTGGAGATTCTCGTGAAATCCGAGGAAGCTGGCCTGATGCATGTGACCATGAACCGCTCGCACGATATGCACTTTATTTGCAACTGCTGCGGTTGCTGCTGCATTGCCATGCCCATTATGATTGAATATGGCACAAAAATGGTGGACCCCAGCCGCTTTTTGGCCGTGGTGGATGCAGATGCCTGCCAGGGCTGCGGCACCTGTGAGGACAGGTGCTGGTTTTCGGCCATAATTGTGGATGCAGAAAGCGCCATAGCGGTTGTGGATGCAGACAAGTGCATGGGCTGCGGCGTATGCCAGGTTTCCTGCCCGGAAGACGCCATAAGCTTAAAGGAGGTGCGCCAGAAGGAGTTTGTGCCTGCCGCCTGACAAGGCCCCAACACCTCTCCATAAGCCTTGCAGCGCTGCCTTTTTGCGGGGGGAAGCCCTTTTTAAATAAGACAGCTTCTCCCCGCACTTCTTTTTAGACACCCTTGGTTAGGCGCAAAAAGCATTCTTAAAAAACAGGCGGGGGCCTTTTGGGTGGCGTTTTGCATGGGCTTTTCAGCAGACTTTTTCTGTGGCTATTCTTGACAAGTTACACTTAAGCCATAGCTTACAATACTAATTTAGGAACTTTTATCATTTACAGGGAGGTGGCTTGTGGACCCCGCAAGGCTGGAAGCCCGCGTGGCAAAGCTTGAGGAGGAGCTGGCAAGGATAAAGGCCTACCTTAACCTGGACAAGGAAAAACCTTCCCGGCCCGCAAGCCCTCATGAGGAAGCCATTTTAAAGGCCCTGGAATCTTCAGGAAAGCCAAGGCAATCCATCTCGGAATTGAGAAGCTCAATGGGCATGAAGGATTCAGACTTTGACAGGGCACTCATGGACCTGGAGCAGGCAGGCCGCATAACCCTCATTGAATCCGGCGGCATGAGCCTTTCCCTTTCCAAGTCGGCCAGCGGCCTCATGGGCGATGACGGGCGCTGGTTTACCCAGGTTGAGCTTAAAAAGTAGGCTTTTAATCAGATGCCTTAAAAACAAAAGGAGGAAATCTTAAAAAAGATTCCCTCCCCAAAAAAGCCTTATCATAAAAAGGCAGTCCGTTTGTAAAACCAGGCGCTTTTTTATTTCTGCACAAGGAAATCCAGAACAGCACTACGCTCATCTTCGTTTAACAAACCAGCTCTTTTGCTCATCATCCTGTCCACCGTCTGCTCCCAGGCAGCGCGATCCTTCACTTTTTTGGCAGCCTCCACCCTTCCAAGGCCATGACATTGCGAGCAGCGGGCGTTGACAAGGCTTTCTCCGTCATAACCCTGGGAGCTTATTCCCTGGGCCGCCCCAAAGGCAATAAAAACACCAATTGCAAGTACAAGCGCCAGCCATGACTTTTTCACGGGCTTTCTCCTTTTATGTTGGGCAGGACAAAAGCAACAGGGCCGCAAAACCGGACAACGGCCCAAAAGCCGGTGTTGCTGGGTTGCAGCCCTTGTTGGGCATGGGGCCTATGGCACAAGCCCTTTTGCAAATTATGAAAAAACCTTATTTTCAGGCCTTTAAAAGAGCAAGCTGGTTGCTTATCATTCTGGCGTGGGCCATTTCCTCGCGTATTATTTCATCCACCTTGCATTTATCCGCCTCGCTGCCCACCATTTCCCTCATGCCGCTGTAAAAGGCAATGGATTCCTGCTCGCGGGAAAGGGCAAATTCCAGCACTTCCTTGATATCCGCATCCGAGCATGTTCCATCCTGGCCAAAGGAAGGCTCCTTGTCCGATGAAAAAACCCGCCTGTCCGCCAGGGATTTGAGGTACATGGCGGTTTCGCCTTCCGGGTCGAATGTGGTGGAAACCCGGCTCTTTCCGGGAAGTTCGGCCCGCATCTGGGAAAAGGCCTCCTCGTGGCCTTCCTCCATTGCTGCAAGCTCTTCCAAAATCTCGCGGGTATTGTCGCAGCTCACACTTTTGGCGGCCTTGCGGTAAAAGGCTGCGCCGTTTTTCTCTATTTGGGCGGCCATTGCAAAAATTTCATCCGGCGAAAAATCAAAGCCCATTGCTTTTCCTTTCTCTTTTTTGCACCTTCAGGTTGGCGCTGGCGGCCTTACCTGGCCTTTACAATTCCACTTTGCCTTGCTTGCTTTATTTTGGAGCTAATTTTTAAAAACCCAACTGACACCCTGCACCACATCTTAATGCAATGTAATTGTAACCGCTTGGCTTGTCAACGGCGCACAGAGGTTTTAAGCGCCGGGCAGGGCAGCGTTTTTCATAAACATCCCGCAATAAATGCCTGTTGGGATTACGCCTTCAGGGGCTTGTTCCTTTGGAGGGAGGAAGTACAATGCTGCGTTTTTCCGGGTCCGGATGCTGGCGGAAGAAAATAGCGGTGTGCCCCACAAGCCCCACAAGGCAACTGTTGGTGGCAGCAGCTATGGCAGATGCAATTTCCTGCTTTTGCTCCTTTAACTTAAAGTCAACAAACTTTACCTTGAGAAGCTCGTGATCGAGAAGGGCGCTGTCCACATTTTTGGCCAGAGCGCCGGAAAAGCCCTTGTGCCCCACCTGGACAATCGCTTTGAGTCCATGGGCCTTTCCCCTTAAGAATTTTCGTTGAGAAGATGAAAGTTCCAAATTTTTTTGCTTTGCTTTTTGGTGTTTATGATTCTTTTGCCCACAGCCTTATCCCTAAAGATGGCAACATAGTATATTCCCTTGAGTTGGTAAACGGATATTCGGGTTGTTGCACAAAAAAAGCCTCCAATTCATTTTGGCGGGCAGCAAAAAATCATTCCGGCACAAAGCGGCTTTTTACCTTGTGTTTGCGCAACAGCTCGTAGAGCCTTGGCACCGAAAGCCCGGAAATGTCCGAAGCCTCGCGCACATTGCCGTCCGCCTGGCTCATCAGGGACACAAGGTATTTGCGCTCTGCTTCCCCAAGCACATCCCTGCGAAAGCGCTTCCAGGGCTTGACGGGCTTTGTCGGCTCTTCACTGGCCACAGCGGAAAGGGCTGCATCTTCAACAGGCTCCGGTACATTTTTTAAGCCCGTGCGCACTGCATGAACCCGTATGTATTCGGGCAAATGCCGCCCAAAGAGAATGGATTCATCGCGGGCAAGGGCAAAAACGCCGTCCAGCGTATGAAAAAGCTCCCGCACATTGCCCGGCCAGGGATAGGTTTCCAGAACCTTGATAAAGCTTGCGGAAAGCTCCTTTTCTTCCACCTTGTATTCAGCGCACCTGCGCAGCAGGTGATGGCGGGCCAGGGGGGCAATGTCCTCAATGCGCTCGCGCAGAGGCGGAATTCTTATGGTAACGCTGCGTAGCCGGAAAAGGAGATCCTCCCGGAAAAGCCCTCCCTTTACAAGCTCGTCCAGGTCCTTGTTGGTGGCCGAGACAAGCCGAAAATCGCTGGACACCTCCGTAAGATCTCCCACAGGCCTGAATCGCCGGTTTTCAAGAACCCGCAGAAAGGCTTTTTGCACGGCTAAAGGCAACTCCCCCACCTCGTCCAGAAACAGGGTTCCACCGTCTGCGTGCTTTATAAGCCCGGTTTCAGAGCGGTGGGCGTTGGTGAAGGCCCCTCTGTTATGCCCCATGAGGATGCTTTCTGCCAAGTTGTCCGGCAGCGAGCTGCAATCTACAACCACAAAGAGCCGGTCAGCTCGCTTGCTGTTCTCGTGGATTGCCCTTGCAAGAAGCTCCTTGCCTGTTCCGGATTCGCCGGTGACAAGAACATTGGCCTCGTTGGCCGCACATTGGGCTGCTATGCTCAAGCAGCTTTGCAGGGCCAAGCTCTCTCCCACAATGGCAGGCCGTGCAAAACCGGCAAGGGGGTCGCGCAGAGTTTTCTGGGCGCGGTACTGAAGGGTGTTTTCCAGGGCCTGGTCCAGAGCGCTCAAGGATACCGGCTTTTGCAGGTAATCCCAGGCATTGGCCTTAATGGCCTCCTCTGCACCCTGAACATCTGCATATCCTGTCATAACAATCACTTCGGGCGCGCCACGGCTTTTTTTGATGGCCGAAAGGTAATCCAGCCCGCTGCCATCAGGAAGGCGCACATCCAAGAACACCACATCAAAAGCCTCCTGACCGGCCTTTTCCAGGGCATTATCCAGAGTGTGGGCGCAGGCAACCAGATGACCCGCATCTACAAAGACCCGTGTCAGGGAATCGCAGATTTCAATGTCATCATCCACGATAAGCAGCTTGGCAGCCAGCGTTTTCTTGATGTTTTCCATGGCAAATCCCTCAAAAAATAGGTGGTCAAATGGCCGGCTTTTGCAGCTCTTTGCTTTGGCCGGTATCATACTCCGGTGTGGCGGCCCGGCGTTTGGCTTTGGGGGCAACCTTTAAAATTTCTTTTGCAATCTCTGCGGCAGTAACGGGTTTTCGCACAACGCTTTTGATGTTTGGCAGGCGCTCAATTTGCTCCAGGGCGTTTTCCGAAAAGCCAGAACACAAAATCACGGGTAGATCCGGGCGGATGTCATTGATGATTTTTGCAAGCTCAAGGCCGTTCATGTCCGGCATTCGCATATCCAGAACAACTGCATCAAAAAAGGAGGGCGCCTTTTTAATTTTTTCCAGGGCGCTGCCTGCAGAAAGCTCGACAAAGGACCTATAACCAAGGTCGTCAAGCCCTGCGGCAATGGCATTGGCAAGAATGGGCTGATCATCCACAACAAGAACCTGCAAGGGGCGTCCCAGAGATTCCTGTAAGGCATTCCGGTCAAGGGCCTCCTGCTGGGCAGATGTCTGGCTTGCAGGAATCCACACATCAAAAATGGTTCCCGATCCAATGCGGCTCTGTACCCGCAGGAAGCCGCCAAGTTCAAGCACTATGCCATGCACCACGGAAAGGCCAAGCCCTGTGCCTTCCCCTATTTTGCGGGTGGTGAAAAAAGGCTCGTAGATGCGCTCCAGAACATGGTGGCTCATTCCGCAACCAGTATCCTTCACGGAAAGGACCACAAACTCTGAATTATCAGGCAGATGAGAATAATCCTCATCTGCTTCTGCAAGTTTTGCGTTTTCCAGAAAAACACGCAAATCTCCACCCTTTGGCATGGCCTGAATGGCGTTTGTGCAGAGATTTAAAAGTATTTGCTGGATTTGGTAGGGCGTTGCCCGAACAGTATCATTTTCCGCATTTATTGAGACAGTTACGGAAATGTTCTCCGGGCATGATGCACGGACAAGTTTGATGGTTTCCTTTACAACGGGTGAAAGGGAAAAATTTTCCGGAGTGTGAACGCCGGAGCGGCTGAAGGCAAGAAGCTGTCCGACCAGGTCTTTGGCCCTTTGAGAAGATTCCAGAGCTTTTTCAAGGGCCTGGCGCAGTTGGGGCGAATCGGCGGACTTTTTTATGCCGTACTCAATGTTTAGCATTATGCTCATGAGTATATTGTTGAAATCGTGGGCAACACCGCCTGCCAGGGTGCCAACGGCTTCAATTTTCTGCATGGCAAAGCCCCGCCGGGCCAGCTCCACTTCGCGGGTGACATCGCGCACTGCGGCGATTATGCTTTTTATCCGCCCCACATCATCTGTCACCGGGCTGAAAAGAATGTCCAGCCAAAGGGCGTTGCCAAGGCTGTTTTCCATTTCGCACCGGCCCGTGTGAGCCTGCCGGGTTTTAAGCACAATTCTAAAGGCGGCCATGGGCGATATGCCCTGGCTCGGCTCCTTTTCCCAGCATTCCAGCGCCTCGGCGCAGTGTTTTCCGACAGCGCCTTCCTGCGAAAGCCCGCATTTGTCCAAAAAAGGCGCGTTGAGGTCTGTTATTATGCCGTTGGCGTCAACAATAAAGATTTCCTCTTGTATGCTTGAAAGGATATTGCGGAAGTAGTCCTCGCTCTTTTTAAGGGCCTGCTCGATTTTTTCCCGCTCAACAATGTCTGCCTTAAGGGCCTGGTTGGCGTCTTCCAGATGCAGGGCAGATTGGCGGATTTTCTCCACCAGGGCGTCAAAGGCATTGGAAAGGGCGCCTATTTCATCCGCGCTGCCAAGAGTGAGTGGCAGGGATGCTGTTTGATCCCTGCCCAGCAAGTTAAGCCTTTGGGTAAGGGATCTCACAGGCAGAAGAACCGTGCGCCGGACCATTTGGTGCAAAAGCAGAAAATAAATTGCGCAGATAATTACCGTGGCTGCCAGTGAAAGGGATGTCATGCGCAGGCCCTGCTGAAAAATATTGCGGGGAATATGCGCAGAAAGGGTAAGAACAGGTTTGCCCATAAGGCTGGGAAGCACAGTGGAGACCACAAGGGTTTCCGATGAGGACTTGGCAAAGTAGATGGGCCGGTTATTGTGAAGAATGACAGCATCTTCCGGCCCCGGTGGCCGTGGCTGGTCAAGGGAAAGGGTAAGCCTTGTCTGGATTGCCATCCGCTCAAGAAACCTGTCGTCAAGGAATATGCCCATCAGAAAGGTGCCCTTGGGCGGACCTACATTGTTGCTGTCCAGAATCGGATACACGGCCACAATCATTGGCCCGCTGGAGCTTGGATAAAGCCCTGTTTTTGCGGCATCCTTGTAGGCCTGGCCGGGTTTTGCCCGAAAGAGAAGCGGGTGTGTGCTGTGCAGCCTGCCTTCAGAAAGCTCCGGAAGGGTTAGTTGGACCTCCTCTTCCAGATCCCATATCTGTCCCCACACCAGATTGCCATGCTCGTCATACAGGTTGAACAGGTTTATGCGGTTGTCAAAAAATGATGAGGGCACCAGATTGCTTTCAATGTACAGGCTGTTTTTATCCTGAATGAATTCATAGGTATGGTCCCAGGCAGCCCAGTCCCAGCAGGTGAGTCCCAGGCGCTCTGCCTGGCCTTCAATTGCAAGAATGGCCCTCTCCAGATCCTGGGCCGCCTCCTTGAACTCCAGGCCTGAAAATCCTTCAAGAATGATATAGCGGTGAAAGCCAAACAGGGAGGCAGAAAGCAGCACGAAAATAACAAGCAGCAGCAAAACCATTTTTCTTGCCACGGTCATGGCGCCTCTCCAGATAAAAACCGCTCTCAGGGCAATCGGGAAAGGGAATCTGAAGGCGCAAAAAGGCTGCTGCCAAATTTTTTCAGATGAGCCGGGCACCCGGAGCCCTTATTTTAATGTGCCAAAAAGCAGGCTTTAAAGCAATAGAAAAAATAAATACACAAGCCAACTATAGCAAGAAAAGAACAATGGCTTTGAAGACAGCAGGAACTCCGGGAAGGGCTTGCCCCAGACCGGAATTTTTTTGCATCCATTTCCTTAAAAGGCCTTATTTGCCTTAAATAAGGCTAAAATATCCGGATAAGGCAAGTTGCCGATATGCCAAACTCATTCTTGCCCACATGGAGAAAATTCTTTTCCCCGTCCAAAAAGTTATGCTAATTACATAATTTTTAAAGCCCCATGTCAAGCGTTTTTATTCACCAGGGGCTTTAACCCCCCCAAACAATGGCAGAAATTTGAATGTAGAAAATAATCAATTTGTTGGCACGGTTTTAGCTATATAAATATAGCAGGCGAGGGTGGCCGGGTTGTGACAACAGCGCGTGGCAGAAACGGGTTTTAAAGCAGATTTCGGGTGTCGGCGTCACCCTTGTCTGCAAAACCTTCGGCATAACCCCCGTACACAGCCTGGCCCCCTCTCCCAATCGGCGCTTCTTGAATTTTCAGGAAGCCGCCGGTTTTTTTTTGCGTTTGTGATGGATGTATTTAATGCATGGCCAAACTTGGCGACAGCGGTGCTGAAAAAATCCTGAAACAGTTTTTTTGCTTTTGGGGCAATGGCAGAACTTGAATTGTGATTGCAGAACCAAAATTTGGTTGGGGAAGGCTATTTTTTAATGGCATCCAGCATGAGGCCGGGCAGGCCGGGAACGCGGCTCACCCGGACTTTTTTCAGTGGGAGTTTTTTGGCAAGCTCGCGCATCTCCTCCATATCCAGGGAGGGGCCTGCCACCTTTACCAGGTAGAAGATGCGGAAGATGGGCTTTGCAAAAAAAGGCAGGGGGGTTTTTTGGGCCAGGTAGGCCACATCTTCAAGGCGGCAGCCCCTGTCCGCCTCCACCACCAGAAGCCTTGAGCCGGGTTTTAACACCCGCACGCATTCAACAAGGCCCTTTAGCCTGTCGGGCCAGTGTTTTATGCAGCCAATGCTCACCACAAGGTCAAACTCATTGTCCGGCAGGGGCATATCCAGGGCAGATGCGGTTATGGCGCTCATTCTGGAGCCATAAGGCGCAAGGCGCTTTTTTGCGCGGCGAATCTGGTCGCTGGAGAGATCCACGCCAAGGCCCCTTGCGTTGGGCCGCCTTTTTGCGATGTATTCCAAAAGCTGGCCGCCGCCGCAGCCCACATCCAGCACAAAGGCGTCATCCATGCCGTCCATTAAGCCCAAAGCCTGCTCAAAATGGCTGTAAAAACCGGCCACGGTCGGGGCGATGAAGTGGTCGTAAAACTTTGACTCCAGACGGGTATAGGGCTTTGTTGAGTCTTTGACCATGCTGAACAGGCTCATGGCAGACCTCCATTTGGGGAGGGGGTTTTTCAATCAGGTTGTCTCAAGGGAGCCTATAAAGTCGCTGATTTTTTCGATTTTGTTGTCCGTACAGAATGCCCTTATTCCCTCAACTATGTCAATACACGCGGTTGGGTTTACAAAGTTGGCGGTTCCCACCTGTATGGCGCTTGCGCCCACAAGCAGGTATTCCAGGGCATCCCTGGCGCTGCTTATGCCCCCAAGGCCTATAACGGGAATCCCCACAGCCCCTGCTGTCTGCCACACCATGCGAAGGCCAACCGGCTTTATGGCCGGGCCGGAAAGCCCGCCGGTTATGTTGTGCAGCACCGGCCTGCGGCGGTCTATGTCCACTGCCATGCCGGTAAGGGTGTTTATAAGGCTCACGGCATCCGCGCCGGCGTCCTCCACGGCTTTTGCAATTTCTACAATGCTTGTCACATTGGGCGACAGCTTGGCAATGACGGGTTTGCCGGTGTTTTGGCGGACACCCTTCACCACTGCATGGGCTTGGCTTGGGTCTGTGCCGAATACAACACCGCCCGCCTTTACATTGGGGCAGGAGATGTTTACCTCCAGAGCCGCCACGCCATCTTCGCTGTCCAGGCGGCTGGCAATCTCTGCATACTCCTGCCGGGTTTTACCGTAAATGTTGGCGATAACAGGGGTATTGAAGGTTTTAAGAAGCGGCAGCTTGTCAGCGACAAAGGCCTCCACCCCTATGTTTTCCAGGCCGATGGCATTTAGCATTCCGCAGGGGGTTTCAACAATCCGCACGGGCGGATTGCCCGAAGAAGGCAACAGGGACAGGCCCTTTACAACTATGGCCCCAAGCAGGCTCAAATCCAAAAGGGGCGAAAACTCCAGGCCGTAGCCGAATGTGCCCGAAGCACTCATGACAGGGTTTTTTAACATCAGCCCCCTGCCGATGGTCACGCCAAGATCCGGTTGCCGGTTCATGGGCTGTTTCCTTAAAAAGGCGATCAATAAATAAGGCCGGGCAAAGGCTTTTCTTCAGCAGGCATCAGCTTGGTTTTGCGCGGCGAGCCGTTTGTGGATTGCAGCCACCCTGGCCTTTAAATTGAGAAGATAGGCAGGTTCAGGCTGCTTGGGGTCGGGCTTGGGGTCGTACTCTGTGGCCCGGACAAGGGCCATGACCCTGTCCATATCCCCGTGCTCCTCATTTAACAGGCGCTCCACCTCATCCTTGAAAGCAGCGCACTGGCTCATGGCCTGTTTTATGTATCCGGCTGCATCCGGCCCGGCTATCACCCCCCCGTGGCCCACACAAATCAGGTCCAGGTCAAGCATCGCAAGCTTTTCAAGGGAAGCCCGGTACATATCATAATCCACAAGAAAATCCGCGTAAATATAGCCCGTGACATCAGGTATGCCCGCAGCCTCGGAGCTTATAAGCGCCTTGATCTGGGGCAGATGGAAACTTATGCAGTCCCTTGTGTGGCCGGGGGTTTCAATAACCCTCACAGAAAGGCGGCTGGAAATTTCAAACTCAAAACCCTGGCGCAGAATCCTGTCCACCCGGTATGGGGCAAAGTCAATGTCCTGGGCGTCAAGGCCCCATATCTGCTTCATCATGACATAGGCCACCCGGCTCAACTGGCTTATAACCTCAACCGCGCCGGGCCTTTCCATCACCCTGGCAGCACCGGGTGCGGCCCCCACTGCCAGGCCCTCAATGTGCTGCTGGAGATAGCCCGCTGCCCCGCAGTGGTCGTAGTGTGAATGGGTGAGCCAAAGCTCTTTTAAGGGCCGGTTACCCAGAACGCCCGAAATGGCATCCGCATAAAAAGGCCCCAGGCAGGCAAAACCCGCGTCAAAAGCCACCGGGTTGTCCCCGTCCGCCAGAAAAAGCGGTATCTCCGGGTTAAGAAGCAGGTAAAAATCTTCTGCAATTTTTCCGGTTTTCTTTTGCAGCTTCAAAATAGGGCATCCCTTTGCAGCAGTCTTGAAAACAGGCCAAAGGCCCGAAAGGCTCAAGCCCTTCATAACCGAGCAGGCCTTCCGGGTCAAGCTGTGCAAAAGGCGGCAAATTGGAGGCTGTCTTGGAGCAACTATTGGGTTGGAATGCCCGCACCTGATGATAGCAGAAAGGAGTTGCAGACCGACAAATGCGAAAGACCATGTCCATTGGCCCTGAAGTGGCCACGCATAGCCTGTATTAATCTTGAATTGGATTATGGCAGGATGGAGGAATTGAACCCCTGGGAAAAAAACAGGCAGACGGCTTCTTCAGAGAAAGAGCCGTCTGAAGAGCCGTCTGCCATATTCCGTGAGCAGAAGAAATTTATAACTGCTTGATATTTTTGGTAGTCCCAACGGGACTCGAACCCGTGTCTCCGGCGTGAGAGGCCGACATCCTAGACCGCTAGACGATGGGACCACACAAAAATTGCCGACTGTGTGAAGCCCAAAGCAAGGGCAAAGACCAGCCGGTGAAAAAGCACCTTATTCAACTTTTCATGGGATTGTCAAACAATTTTGTACAATGCCTTCCTTTTTGGCCCGGCGCAAATGCTGTCTGCACACAGGGCCGAAATTGTCTTCCGCGCAATTGATGCCAAACTGCGGTCATGCCGAAATTTAATCAAAGAAGGGTCCAATTCCCCGCGGCTTGCTGTGTTGAGATTGGCACATCCTTTAGTTTTTATACCCCGCAGTTTGCTGCGGGGAGATTCATTCCGGCAACAGCCTTCCGCCGCAGGCAAGGCTTTGGGGCGCTATTTGCCTGGCTTGTCAGCCTTTCGCTTTTCCATGCGGGCAACTGCCCTGTCTTTGTCAGGAGCCATTGTTCCCTTTTCAAAAAGAACCCCTTTGAGCCATTCATGGCCTAGGCGCATAAGGGCGACATCATCGGTCTTTATTGCCTCAAGGGTTTTTTCATCTAAAGGGTTTAATGAAAGGAAGCTGCTTTCCAGAACAAAGCGCCGGAAGCGGTCCATATCATAGCTTGCCATGTAAAAGAGCTTTTTGGCGTCTGTGGAAAAGCGGATGTTGGGCGGAAAGGAGCGCTTGCGCACCATCAGCTCAATCCAGCCCTCATTTGCAATGTCGTGGGTATCAACCCCCTGGTCCTCGCGCCAGGAGGCCACGGTCCATTCCTTTTGGCATTCAAAACCCTTGCAGTGGGGTTCCCGCACAAAAAAGTAAAACTGCTCCGAAGCATCCCCCTCCTTGGGCCGAAGAGTGGCGTGGCCAACAGGATAGTAGCGGCAGGCAGAAGGCCTGTCCTCGTAAATGATGCAGCCTTCCCCCTCGCGCACAAAGGGGCATGACTGCTCCTTGTCATCCAGCAGTCTTAAGGATGGAACAGGAAGATCCGTTTTCTCCAGAAGCTGAATCTCGGTGTAAATGGCAAGAAACTGCTCGGAATCAAGCCCAAGGCGCTGTTTCATGCGAATCACATCATAGGGGGTGAGCACTATGTTTATTCCCCGGCAGCAGCGGGTGAAGCATTCCAGGCCCTTGTGGCAGGAAAACTGGAAACGGCTTTCCAGGGTGAGCTGCTGTGGCTCTATGTGGGGCATATTGTTGGCTGATTTTTCCATGAAGACTCCTTGAAAAGGCCCAAAAAGGGCCGTTGGTGCAAAAGGTGGCCATCAATTGGCACGGGCGCGGCAACCCTTCTTGCCCTTAAAGGCCATTGAGCTTATATTAGTTGCCAAAAGCGGCAGGGCATTGGGCCTGAACGCCTTGAGCGCCCTGCAAGGGCTGCATCCTGTCCGCTATGGGTCATCCCCCCACAAGCAAGGAGAAAACCATGAGCACCTTGAAGGACTATTTTGAAAAGGTCAAGGGCAAGGGCGTGCTTTGCACTTCAGGAAAGGGCGGCTCGGTCAATGCCGCTGTTTTTGCAACGCCCCATTTTATGGAGGACGGCTCCCTTGCCTTTATCATGCCAGAGCGCATGACCTATGCAAATCTTGTTGAAAACCCCCATGCCCACTACCTTTTTATGGAGCAGGGCGCAGGTTACAGGGGCAAAAGGCTTTATCTTAAAAAAATCGGCCGGGAAACCGATACAGAACGCCTCTATTCTCTGCGCCGCCGCCAGCACCCGGACAAGGACAGGCCCAAAACAACCCGCCACCTTGTATTTTTTTCCCTGGAAAAGGAGCTGCCTTTAATCGGAACCGGGGATGAGTGACCGCTTGATGTTAAAATAAGAATGGTATTTGCCTTTTCAACAGGCAGCCAAAAAACAAAAAGCAGGGGGAGCGGCCTGTTAAAAGCCTTCCCCCCTGCCGGTTTTTTCCGCAAAGATTAAGCGGCCGTTACGGAAATTTTCCTTGGCTGGGCCTTGGCCACCTTGGGAAGAACAAGGCGCATGACCCCGTTTGACATGGAAGCCTCGATTTTGGCCTGGTCAATGGAATCGGCCAGGGTGAACTGACGGAAATACTTGCCTGTCTCAAACTCGCTGACAACAGCCATCTCATTGTCAGCTTCCGCATCACCTGTAAGGCCTTCAAGGGTAAGGATGTTGTCGGCAAGGCCTATGTTAAGGTCCTTGGCTGCAACACCGGGCATATCCGCCAGGATGACTATCTCGTTTTCCTTTTCAAGAATGTCCACTTCAGGGGTGAAGGTCCGGCCTGGACGGGTGGTTTCCGCTCCGGTAACCTCCTGCTTTTCCCTGGCAACCATGCTCTGTTTCTCCTTTTTGTCCATAGCGCACCTCCTTTTGAACTTTCTGCAATTTCAAGCCGTTTTCTTGGCTGTTAGGCTGTCTTCACCTTAATCTGCCTGGGCTTGGCTGCCTCGGACTTGGGCAGGGTAACCGTGAGCACGCCGTTGACGCTCCTGGCGGATACCTTTTCCGTGTCCACATCGCCGGGCAGGGTTATCATGCGGGAGAAAGCCCCTGCCTTGCGCTCCCGGCGGTGATAGCTTGCGCCCTCCTCATCGGGTATTGCCCTCTGTCCGGAAATGGAGAGGGTGTTGCCGGTGATGGAGATGTCAATCTGATCTGCGCCAAGCCCCGGAAGCTCTGCACGCACAAAAAAGGCGTCCGGAGATTCGGTGACATTGGCAAGGGGAAAAACCCCTGAAACCGGAGCCCAGCCAAAAAGCTGCCCGCGCTCGCCCATCAGCCCGTCAAGCTGGCGGCTCAAGCGCTCAAGCTGCGAAAGTGGGTTGCCTGTCCCTGACCACGGGAAAAAGGTTCTTGTAATCATTTTGCTTTCCTCCTTGTTTCCGTTTTTGTCTCACTGCCTGCAAAACAGGCGCTTGTTTTGACTTACAGATAAACTCTCGCCGTTCTTCCTGTTATCCATTTATTTAATGGATAACAGGAAGTTATCTTGCTTTTGAGCAAAATTTAATACCCCTTTTCGCCTTGTCAAGGGCTTGCGAACCCCGGAAAAGGGCCTGCTTTAGCTTCTGCAAAAAGGTTCTTGAGGTATTTTGCACCGGCACGGGCAAGAAAAGAGGTTGACGAAAAGTGGTTTATGGACAATAAATTATGGTTCTTTTACTGTGCAAAGTTTTGGGCTGCTGTTTGCCTGCAAGCTCTGCACATTAAAAGCAGGGCTGATAAACAAAAAAACCATCGGCGCGCCATGCGCCTTTATTGCAAACATTAAAAAAGGAGAATTCAATCATGTCAGCAAAACTTATTCTGGGAACGGAAATCCGCGAGCAGATTCTTGAGGAAATCACCCAGGAAGTGGCCCAAATCAAGGAAAAACACGGCAAGGTTCCCGGTCTTGTGACAATCCTGGTGGGTGCAAATCCGGCATCCATGAGCTATGTGACCTTGAAGATTCAGACTGCTCACAGGGTGGGCTTCCACGAGGTTCAGGACAGCCAGCCCGACACCATCAGCGAAGCGGATCTTCTGGCGCTCATAGACAAATACAACAAGGACGAAAACATCAACGGCATTCTTGTTCAGCTTCCCCTGCCCAAGCACATTGACGAGAAGAAGGTGCTCAATGCCATTGACCCGGACAAGGATGTGGACGGCTTTCACCCTGTCAATGTGGGCCGCCTGATGATTGGCGGAAACGAAGTGAAGTTTGCCCCCTGCACGCCGGCTGGCATTCAGGAGATGATTGTGCGGGCAGGCGTGGAAACCAAAGGCGCGGAAGTTGTGGTTGTGGGCCGCAGCAACATTGTGGGCAAGCCCATTGCAATAATGATGGTGCAAAAAGGCCGCGGCGCCAACTCCACGGTTACGGTTGTTCATACCGGCACAAAGGACCTGGCCTCCCACTGCAAGCGGGCCGATATCCTCATTGTGGCGGCAGGCGTGCCGGAGCTGGTGAAGCCCGAATGGATCAAGCCCGGCGCCTGCGTCATTGATGTTGGCGTAAACCGCGTTGGCGAAAAGGTCTCCGAGAAGACCGGCAAGAAGGTGGCCATCCTGCGCGGAGATGTTGACTTTGAGAAGGCCAAGGAAATCGCCGGCTACATCACCCCTGTTCCCGGCGGTGTCGGCCCCATGACCATCACCATGCTCATGCTCAACACCTTGAGGTCCTTGAAGTACAAGCTGGGCCTCATGTAGGAGCAAGCCTGGCCGGTTTGCAACAAAGAGCCGGGCTTTGTAACGGTAAAATGCGGGGAAAGCCTTAAAGGAACAAAAGGTTTTCCCCGCAATGCTTCATGGCGGCAGGCCGCCGTATAAAGAGGCTGTTTGGTGAAAGGCTGCCGGGTTGCCTTATGGGTATGGACCCTTGCCGCCAACCAGCCAGAGGCTTAAAAAATGATAGAGCTTGATTTTGAAAAGCAAAATGGCCTTTTGCCAGCCATTGTTCAGGATGCAGACACTGGCGAGGTGCTGATGCTGGCCTACATGAACCGCCAGGCATTTGAACACACCTGCAAAACCGGCCTTGCAACCTATTGGAGCCGCTCAAGAAACGAGCTGTGGATAAAGGGCAAAACTTCGGGCAATGTGCAGAAGGTCCGCCAGATTCGCATTGACTGCGACAAGGACACTCTTTTGCTCAAGGTTACCCAGGTGGGGGATGCTGCCTGCCACACGGGCCACAGAAGCTGCTTTCACCTTGTTGTTGAGGGCAGCGAACTGGTTGTGTGCGGCAAACCCCTGTTTGATCCGGAAAAGGTCTATAAAAAATGAATGAAAAGCTTAAACTGGGCATTCCCAAGGGAAGCCTTCAGGATGCAACCATCGCCCTTTTCAAGCGCAGCGGCTGGCGCATTTCCGTTGCCAACCGCAGCTATTTTCCTGAAATTGACGACCCTGACATAGATTGCGCCATCTGCCGCGCCCAGGAGATGAGCAACTATGTGGCGGACGGAACCCTGGATGCGGGCCTCACAGGCAAGGACTGGATTGCGGAAAACAATTCGGTTGTCCATGTGGTCTGCGACTTGGTTTACTCCAAGGTAAGCTCGCGGCCCGCCCGCTGGGTTCTCGCCGTGGCGCATGACAGCCCGGTGAAAAAAATTGAGGACCTTGCAGGCAAGAAAATCGCCACGGAGCTTGTCAACTTCACAAGGCGCTACTTTGAGGAAAGAAACATTCCTGTGACTGTAGAGTTCTCCTGGGGCGCAACAGAGGCCAAGGTGGTCTCCGGCCTGGCGGACGCCATTGTGGAGGTCACGGAAACCGAAAGCACCATCCGTGCCCACAGCCTGCGCATTCTTGAAGTGATGATGGTCACCAACACCCAGCTCATAGCCAACAAGAAGGCCTGGGAAAATCCAATAAAGCGCGCCAAGCTCCAGCAGCTTGCCCTGCTTCTTAAAGGCGCACTGGATGCGGAAAAGCGCGTGGGACTCAAGATGAATGTGCCAAAGGACAGGCTTGAATCCGTCATGGAGGTTCTGCCCAGCCTGGATGCGCCCACAGTGGCCTCCCTGTACAAGTCTGATATGCTCTCTGTTGAAACGGTTGTCAGCGTTTCGGCAGTACGGGATCTCCTCCCAAAGCTTCTGGAAAGGGGCGCAAGGGGCATAATCGAGTTTTCCTTAAACAAGCTTATCGGCCCGGACAACGGGGCCGGGTTCTAGACATTTAAACAGGTTGGGCAGCTTCATGGAACAAAAAAGAGCAAGCGAAAAGGTAAGCTCCATCAAGCCCTTTATTGTGATGGATGTGCTTGAGCGGGCCAAGGAGATGGAGCGCCAGGGCCAGGAAATCATCCACCTTGAGGTGGGCGAGCCTGACTTTGACACGCCCCAGGTGATTGTGGAGGCAGGCATAGCGGCCCTCAAGCAGGGCCATACCCACTACACCCACAGCATGGGGCTTCTTCAACTGCGCCAGGCAATATGCAGCCACTACAAAAAAACCTATTCCGTGAGCGTGGAGCCTGACCAGGTCATTGTAACCAGCGGGACTTCTCCGGCCATATTCATGATTTTTGCAGCCCTGCTGCGGCCCGGAGACGAGGTCATCATCTCGGACCCCCACTATGCCTGCTATCCCAACTTCATTGAGTTTGCAGGGGGAAAACCTGTGCGGGTGGAGGTGTATGAGGAAGATGCCTTCAATTTCCGCCAGGAAAAGGTGGCCCAAAAAATAACGGAGAAGACTCGCGCCATCTTCATCAACTCCCCGGCCAACCCCACAGGCACCCTGCTTTCGGCAGACTGCATGAAAGAGCTTGCGGGGCTAGGGCCTATGGTGGTTTCAGATGAGATTTACCACGGCCTTGTTTACGAGGGCAAAGAGCACTCCATACTGGAGTTCACTGATGACGCCTTTGTGCTTAACGGCTTTTCCAAGGCCTATGCCATGACGGGCTGGCGGCTGGGATACCTCATCTGCCCTAAAGATTTTGTGCGGCCATTACAGAAGCTGCACCAGAACTTTTTTATATGCGCCTGTGCAATGGCCCAGATGGCAGGCATTGCAGCCCTGGAAAAAGCCGGGCCTGCCGTGGAGAAGATGCGCTCCATTTACAACGAGCGCCGCAGGTACATGATAGGCCGCTTGAAGGGCATGGGCTTTGGCATTTCCGTTGAGCCTACAGGCGCATTCTATGTGTTTGCCAATGCCAAAAAATTTTGCTCGGACAGCTATGCCTTTGCCTTTGATATTCTGGAAAACGCAAGGGTGGGGGTGACCCCTGGGGTGGATTTTGGCAAAAACGGCGAGGGCTATATCCGCTTTTGCTATGCCAACTCATTGGAAAATATTGAAAAAGGCATGGATCGCCTGGAAAGCTTTGTGAAAAGCCTCTAACCTTTGCGGTAATTGCAAAACACAAATAATTACAGGGTGTTGCAGATGGCTCCTTTCATCAGCTTTCTTCAGGAGCAGGAATGATTATTAAAAGCGCCGAATTTGTCACAAGTGCAGGCAGGCCAGGGGAATACCCCCCGGCAAGTCTGCCGGAAATAGCTTTTGCCGGGCGCTCCAATGCAGGCAAGTCTTCGCTGGCCAATACCCTGCTCAAAAGAAAAAGCCTTTTCAAGACCTCGTCCAAGCCAGGCCTCACCCGGCGCATAAACTTTTTTATAATCAATGAGGCGCTTTACTTTGTGGACCTGCCAGGATACGGCTATGCCAAGGTCAGTAAAACCGAGCGGGCCAAGTGGGGCCCCATGATAGAAACCTACCTGTCAAACCGGGCCACCCTGGCCGCTGTAGTGCTTGTGCTTGATGTAAGAAGGCTGCCCGGAGTTTGGGAAACCGAGCTTTTGGCCTGGCTTGCCTTTCACGGCAAACGCTGCATAGTGGCAGCCACAAAGGCTGATAAGCTTTCGGCCAACAAGGCGGCTGCCGGGCGGGCTTCAATTGCCAGGGCCTTGAGCCTGCCTGTAGATGAGGTTACTTTGTTTTCGGCAAAAACAGGGCTTGGCAGGGAGGCCCTGTGGAATGAAATCACCCTGTCCACAGAGCTTGATATCCATGACTGAAAGCATAGACCAACCTTTTTTTTCGGGCTTTGCAGCCCTTGTGGGTGCGCCCAATGTGGGCAAGTCAACCCTCACAAACCGCCTGCTGGGCGAAAAGGTGAGTATTGTCTCGCGAAAGCCCCAGACCACCCGCAACAGGATTCTTGGCATAGTCCACAGGCCAAATTCCCAGATAGTTCTTGTGGATACCCCCGGCGTCCACCAGGCCAAAGGGCTTTTAAACCGCTTCATGGTGGACACGGCTCTATCAGCCCTGGCGGATGTGGACATTGTATTGTTCATAGTGGATGCCGCCAAGCCCGACCCGGAAGCCGAGTCTGCCGTGACCTGCGCCCTGGAAAAACGATCCGTCCCCGTTTTTCTGGTGTTAAACAAGATAGACCTGGTGGAAAAGGAAGCCCTTTTGCCCCTGATGGAAAAATGGGCCTCTGTGCGGAGCTTTGATGAGGTCATTCCCATTTCCGCAAAAACCGGCACCCAGGTGGACCTTCTTCTTGATCTGATTGAAAAGCGCCTGCCAGCAGGCCCGCCTTATTTCCCGCCGGATCAGCTCACCGATGCGCCGGAGCGTTTTCTGGCAGCCGAAATGATAAGGGAGCAGGTCTTTGCCCAGACCGGCCAGGAGATTCCTTATATAACCGCCGTGACCGTGGAGGAATATAAGGAGCAACAATCTCCGCCCCTTGTACGGATTTCCGCTGTAATCCATGTGGAGCGCGAATCACAAAAGGGCATACTCATCGGCAAAAAGGGCGCAGGCCTCAAAAGAATAGGCACGGCGGCCCGCCTGGAGCTTGAAAAGGCCCTGGACACAAAGGTCTTTTTATCCCTTTTTGTGAGGGTGGAAAAAAACTGGTCCAAAGACCCAAAGGCCATGCGGCGATTGGGATATGACACAGCCCGGTAAAAGAGCGTCAACCTTGCAGCAAAACGGGATTCTTTCCTTTAATCCGGTATTTGTGGGAGACAAAAACCTGCTCTGCGCAGGCCGCAGGCCGGGGCCGGATGATTTGTCCGCCATGAAAAAGGCCTGGGCCGTTATTCTGGGCCAGGGTTGCCCGCAAGAGCTTTATCAGATGGCGCGGGCGGCTTCGCCACGGGTTTTTCCCAATTATGACAGCAGGTTTGACTTTCCAGGCAAAACCGGCCAGGCAGGTCTGTTTTTAAAATACAATGCCCCCTTTCCCAAAAGCCTTGTTTTTAAAAGAGCGGCGGACTGCCGCAAAGGCCTGGATAAAGATGTCGGCAACCTTCCCTTTGCCCTGCCCTTTGTGTTCAAGTATGATTGGGGAGGTGAGGGCCAGACGGTTTTTCTTTTGCACAGCATTGATGAGCTGAAAGAAAGGCTTGAGGAGGCAGAGCGCTTTGAGGCAGCAGGCCAGAGCGGCTTTCTGCTTCAGGAGTTTGTGCCATGCAATAACCACAGCCTGCGGGTTGTGGTGGCCCACGATGAGCTTGTGGCATACTGGCGAAAAGGCCCGCCGGGCAAACCCATAATGGGCGGCCTTTGCCAGGGTGCGATCTTGGATAAGGAGTCGGACCCGCACCTGATGGAGGCAGGCAAGGAGATGGTGGCTGATTTTTGTGGTAAAACGCTCATCAACCTTGCCGGATTCGATCTGCTTTTTGACGAAAGGCAAAAAGGCCCTGCCCCGCTTTTTCTGGAAATAAACTGGTTTTTCGGGCGCAGGGGGCTTGGCGGGTCCGATGCCTATTATAAGCTTTTAAACAGAGCCATTGACCGATGGCTGAAAGATCTTAAGAATTAAAAATCCGCCCTGAAAAAAAACTGCAACAGGAAAACATGGCCAAAACCAGGCGAAAAAATCTCTCCAGACAAAAAGAGGCTCTGGCTTTTGAATCCTTTTCCGGTGAAGACCAGGACAGGCGCAGGGAAAAGAATCTTGCCCGCGATCTGCGCCGGACCCGCTGGTGGAAGGAGAAGCTTGCCCAGGGAATCTGCCATTACTGCAAGGGCAGCTTTGCCCCGGAAGAGCTGACCATGGATCATGTGGTGCCCCTTGCCCAGGGCGGCAAGAGCGTGAAGCAGAACCTTGTGTGCGCCTGCAAGAACTGCAACACCGAAAAAAGCTATCAGTATTCAATGGATTTTGAAATCGCCCGCCAGGAAGATCAAGGGCCGGACCCTGACCAGGAGGAAAACTCCTGATTCAAGGGCCCGGCCCCTTAAGTTGTTAGCAACAACGGCATTCAGAAAGATTTTGCCTTTATTGCCGCTGTTTTTCAGTCATCCAGATCCGGAGCTGAATAGGGTCCGCCGGGCCTCATGCCCGGCCTGCCGCCGGGTCCCATCATGCCAGGCTCCAAGCCGGATCCGCCGGGGCCTCTCCGCATGGTGCCGTCCTTCCAGCCTCTCCGGTAATTGCGGAAACCTTCATTGACCTGGGAAAACCTTTCGGTGCCGATGGTCTGCCGAACATGCATCAAGAAATCAAAGCGCTCCTGGGCAAGGGCATCCTGTGCCTTGCTCACCTTATTGTGCTGAGCCGCGATTGCGGCTTTGGATGCATTGGCATCCTTTAGAAGTGTATCCAGCTCCGCCCGCTCGGCGTTAAGCTTGTCTTGCAGCTCCTGGCGGATCAAAAGGCTTTTTTGCTGGGCCTCATCCAGGGCCGTTTTTTCCTGCTCGGTAAGCTCCACCTGGGGGGCAAAGCGGTCGCAGTGCCACCACCAGCCCCTTTCCCACTGCTGGGCCAGGGCAAAGGCAGGAATTGCAAGAACTGCGATTACAAGAATTGGAAGCAATTTCTTAAACATGGCTTGTCTCCTTTTGTAAAATGCGCCCCTGTAACAAAGGGTCATCCCCTGCAAGGGGCGCAATAAAGTCCAAAAAATCCTCAAAAAAGCTGTCTTCCTGGTCTGTTTCTGCGTTATTGAGCAGGTTCATCTCTCCGGCAAGGATAAGATAATCCAGGCCCAGAATGCCTGTCTGACTTGCAGAATAGCCTTCAACAACATCTTCGCCTGTTGGCAGCCCCGCAAGCTCCGGCCCCTTAAGCCCGCTGAAAGCTGGCGGGCCGCTGGTTTTAAGCAGCCCCATGCCCACAGCAAGGCCAAACACCAGAACAAGGCTTGCTGCAAAGGCCAACACGGGTTTAAAGCCCAAAGTCCAAAGAGGCCTGTTTGGGGTTGCAGCAACCGGAAGGCGCACCGGGCCGGGCATGGGGGGCGTGTGCCGCAAGGCAGCCCTGTGCAGGGCGGCCAGATCTGATTCCAGGGCTTTTGCAGCCTGCACGCATTCCGGGCAGCCTGCCGGTTGACCGTTGGAATTGACCGCAGGGTCCATCACCTTTTCAAAAAGCTGCTGGCAGGCCTTCTGGCTGCAATTTGTAAGGGACTCCTGCTTTTTCATGATACTTCCTCCTTGCGGATGTACTCTGAAAGCCTTCTGTCGCTTTCAAACTTGGCAACAGCCCGATAAAGCAGCGTTTTTACCGTGCTCTGGCTCTTGTTGAGCACCTGGGCTATTTCCGGAATTTTCAACTGGTCAAGAAACCGCAGAAAAAAGACTTCCTTTTCGCCGGTTGAGAGCTTTGCTGAAAAAGCATCCACATGCGACCAAAACTCCCTGCTCAAAAGCCCGTCAAGAGCAGTTTGTCCGCCCGCTTCTTCATCAGACCTGCCAACTTCAGGCAGAACATCATCCGGGCTGCCCAAGAAAAACAAAAAGCGCTTTTTTCTTTTGAAATCCGTAACCCGGTTTCTTGCAATGGAAAAAAGCCAGGGTACAAACTTTTCTGCCTCTTGCAGTTTTGCCATATTTTTGTACGCCCGGATAAACACTTCCTGGGTAAGATCCTGGGCATCCTGAACATTTCTCACACGGGCATAAATCATGGCAAAAATGCGCTCCGAATAGATTTGGACAAGTCGCTCAAAAGCCGACCTGTCTCCGCGGCGGGCCTTTTCCACCAGCTCTGCATCCGGCCCGGCGTCAAAAGAGTTCCTTTTAAAAGAGGCCATTGCCTCCATAATTCGCCCTTATCCGCCAAAATCCTTTATTGAACAGCATCCTGGCAAAAAGCTTTCCCCAAAAAGTCGGCGGCGCCATTCCCGGCAGGGGAAAATCTCTGCCGCTGTTGACCATAAAGACGCATCTGCCTCAAAAACAGTTTACAAAAAGTTGATCTATAGAGCCTAAAGGAAAAATTCAGGGTAGGTGACGGACGGGCAAATGCTGTTCTTGATTTTGAGCAGAAATTAATAGGTTGAAAAGGGCAGGGCCAATTTGCCCAGCCAGGGCACGAACTGGGCCATGATGGCCTTTCTCACCCACTGGGCGTATTCCGTGGAGGCCGGGTCCATGCCCATGCGCCGGGCATGGGCTGCGGGTGCGCCCAGAAAGTTGACAAAGGCTGCAATAAGGCAGGAGAAAAACATGTCAATCTCATCTTCTGGCGCGGAAAGAGGAACCTTTTTGCGGAAGGACGAGCCGATTCTTGCAAAAAGCTCCGGCACCAGCCGATAGCCGGGCAGGGCGTCAAGGCGGTCCACCTGGGCTATGTTCTGCATTATAATGCAGGTGCCGTGGGGATATTGCCTGTCATAAGCCAGAACCCTGTCCACCAGAAGGCCAAGCCCCTGGGAAGGCGAAAGGGTGTCCAGATCCTGAAGCCAGATGAGGTGGGCATCGCCGAATTCCAGCACAATGCGCTCCACCACTGCGGTGAAAAGGGCTGCCTTTGTGGGAAAGTAGTAACGGATGAGAGGATGATCAAAGCCGCCCTGCTTGGCTATGGCCCTTAAGCTTGCTGCATGGTAGGGCTGCCTGGAGAAAACCTCCTTGGCTGCCTGGAGAATTTTTTCCCTTGCAAGCTCGCTCTTTTTCGGGTCAGCCCCGTTGACGGTTGCTTTCACCCTTTTGCTTGTTTCCTTGCTCGCTTCCATATACTAGTTATTACTCCAGGCTTGTAGCAATGTCAACTTGTTTTACCATTTGTAAAAAAATATTTCCGCTTTTTCCAGGTACTCTTCCCCTCGCCGGATAAGAGCCGGTTTTTATTTCCATAAAAGATTACGGCACGATTAGTCGCATTATTCTACGGGCGGATTGCTGAAATGGGCAGGCCGGTTTCGGGGATTTTTGGTCAGTATTGGCTGGCCTTGTCAAGGGGCAACCTGTTGCGGCGCTCAAAATGGGACAGGGAGGGATTGGCCAGGCTCAAAAGCAGAAGTGCGGGGAAGGCTCCGATGACCGCGCTGGTGTTGAGGCCACGGATAAGGCCCTCCGTGATGGGGCCGTGCACAGCTTTTAAGCCCAGAATGCGCCCGCCCAGCCTGGGAAGGCGATAGGCCCTTTGGCAGATGAGCCTCAATAGGGCCATGTTGGCAAAAAGGGGCCGCAAACTTTTTTCGTAAAATATCCGGGCAGTTTCCGGGCTTGCACCAAGTGCGGCCAAAGCTGCTGCATGGCCTGTGTACAAGGCCGCATAAATACCCTCTCCTGTCATGGGGTCTGCAAATCCGCCTGCATCCCCGGCAAGCAGAAGGGGTGCCCGGCCCGGCAGGGAGTAGCCACCCCAGGGTATGGCTCCGCCGGTGATTTTGCCGGGGGCATCCTCTGCAAGCCTTTTTTTAAGATAATCTGCCAGGCCCAGGCGCATCTGCGCGCCAGAAATATCGGCAACGCTGTACACCCCGGCATTTGCCCTGCCGTCCCCATAGGGGAAAACCCATCCGTAGCCTGAAGCAACCATGCCGCCGTCAAAAAGAATCCTGGGCCTTTCGCCTGGGGTTTCAAGCTCATCGGCCATGAGCGCCAGAGCCTGGCAGGAGACTGTTCCGCCAAAGGAGCGGCGCACACGGCTGGCAGCTCCATCTGCTGCAATGAGCCGGGGTGATTTCAACACCTTGCTGCAAAGGGTTTTCAGCGTGAAGATCCGCCCGTCCCAGGATGCCCCGCTTATTGCGCCAAAAACAAAGTTTATGCCCATATTTTGCGCCGCGTCCCGCAGGCTCTGGTCAAAGAGCGCACGGCGGGCAATGTGAAGGGCAGGTTTTTTAAGGGTAAAGCAGTTGTAGTGATGGGGCGGGGCATTTCCTTCCAGATAAAAGACGGGATGACCCAGATGCGCATCAAATTTGAGCTTGCGGATAAGCTTCACAGCCCGTGGCGTAAGGCCCCCGCCGCAGGCCTTGCCGCCTGCCCTCTCTTTTTTTTCGACCACGGCGACCCGCGCCCCGGCCCTGGCAAGGGTTATGGCCGCAGCCATCCCGGCAGGCCCGGCCCCGGCCACAAGGCAGTCTATGCGCTCCATGCGCCCTCCTGCTCCTCTGCATCCCTGGCAGCCTTTTCTCCGGCTTTAACATCCACGCGGCTCAAAAGCAGGCCACCGGCAATAAAGAAAAAAACCAAAGCCACAATGGAAAAGCGGGCCTGGCCTGTTGCCTGGGCCACAACTCCAAAAACAAGCGGCCCGAAAATGCCCGCCATTTTGGCGCTGGCAGAGAAAAACCCGAAAAATTCAGCAGCCCTGTGGCGCGGCGTCATTACAGCAAATATGGAGCGCGAAAGGGCCTGGCATCCGCCCTGAACAGTTCCCACCGCAGCAGCCAGAAGAAAAAAATGCCAGGGAACGCGCATCCAATAGCCTAAAATGCAGATGATTGCATAAACCCCAAGGCCCGCCAGCACACAGGGCTTGGCCCCAAACACATTTGCAGCCCTGCCAAACAGCAGGGTGCAGACAATGCCCACAAACTGGGTTATGACCAAGGCTCCGGCCATGTGGCCCACACCAATTCCTATTTCGCTTCCATAGGCTGTGGCCATTTTTATTATGGTGCTTATGCCGTCATTGTAAAGCCAGAAGGCAAAAAGAAACAGCATA
>JASEHB010000121.1 GCA_030018745.1 Desulfatibacillaceae bacterium
CAACAAGGAAAAAGGCCGGGGAGGATAACCCCCGGCCTTTTGAAGAACAGCAGGACAAAGAACCGTCCGTGATTGTTACAGGTCTTTGCCCAGACCTTTTCTGCGCATTATTACAACCCCTGCAAACAAGACGCCCAAAAGAAGGCCTGCTGCAGCAAGGGGATAGGCCTTGTTTTCCATGAAGCGTTTTGCCACGGCCCAGTGAAGGTCTTTTCCCACCTGATGCGCTCCCCTGCCAAGATTTTGGATGTAGCAGAAGTAGCTCCAGGGGTCTGTGTCCTTGCCTGTGTAGTTGGGGCCGGCGGCTGCACCTGCCTGGACACCCGGCGCGGCACCCCAGAAGGCTGCCGGACGCGGGGCAAGGTTGGCGCGGAAGGCGGGAAGCGGCGGTTCAACCCACTCGTTGAGCTTTCTGGGAACTCCGATAAGCATTTCATTTGCTGTTTCCATGCTTATGGCTTCATTCAATGTGTGAAGCACAAAGCGGCCGCCCCAGCCGGGGCCTTCCTGAAAACAGGGTGCGGCGCTGAAGGCATAAAAGCTGCGGACAACCCCGTCTGTTGCCTGGGCATCCAAAATCCGCAGGTCCCATCCCGCGATTGGTGGCAGGTCATAGCGCTGTTCGGGCTGGATAAAAGCACCCTGGAGGCCTGGGCGCTCCATTATCACAAAGGTGTCCCAGTTGCTGCCAGGGGGATTGTTTGCGTTTTCCAGGTAAAATTCGCCGTAGGGCTGGCCTGCGCCGTAGGTGAAAATGCCCCAGTTGATTGTATTTGAGCCATTGCGTTTGCCAAGTATTATTTCAAAGGGGGGCATTGCAGTGGTTGCAAAGTTGAAATTGGTGTACTGCACTCCGCCCACAACAGCTCCGGCAATTTCTGTTGCGCCAAAGTCTCCGCTGGCCAGCGCCCACAGTTGAAAGATGTAGGCAAGGCCGCTTCCGGCGGCGGGCAGCATCTGCCCCATGTCCTGTGCCCAGAAGGTGGCTTGCCCATGCGCCTCGATTATTAGGATGTGCTGCTGGTCATCATAGAGAGCGGTAAAATAGGGCGTGTTGGCATCCAGGGGAATCGGGGTGGTCCCGGTGGCATCAACATAAACCCTGTCATAGCCTGCAAAAAGCACCTGATGCACGGCTGCGCCAGCCGGGCAGGCAAAAAGGGCAAGAGCCAGAAAAAGCGCACAGCAATACGCGAAAAGACGGGGCGGATAAAGCCTCTTCATGAATGCCTCCAAGTATTGAGTTGTTATTTTTTTGGGAGTTGGTTCAGCAATACTATTGCCTCTTAAAAATCAATCCAATAAATAGATCAGTTTGTCAAGAAATAATATTGGTTAGGAAATACGGCAGGCGAATTTGTATGCTTTTTAAGGTGAGCGGTTTTAAGCCCGGCACACAGGGCGGTTCCAGGGAGCCGTGGGCAAGGCGCACAAGCGAGAAAGGAGGGAGTGCATTTTTAGCCAAATTGTTGGGTGAACCTTGCGCTTCGCGCAAGAACCACCCAACCTACGGCTGGCGTATAGGGCGGTTCCAGGGAGCCGTGGGCAAGGCGCACAAGCGAGGAATGAGGGAGTGTACTCAAATACATGACCGAAATTCCGAGCGCAGTGCAACACAGCCCACGGCTTCCTGGGGCCGCCCTATTCCATTACCATTTCGACCATCGCCAGTATCTGATTCCCGTCAAACCCGTTAAGATGAATGGCCCCGGAGCGGCAGGAGGCCACGCACAGGCCGCAGCCCTTGCACAGGGAGGCCTCGATCTGGGCCTTACCGGATTTTTCATCAAACTTGGGCGCACCGTATGGGCAGATGGAAACGCACACGCCGCAACTGCTGCACCAGGGGGTATCCACCTGGGCAATGGTTCCGGGCACGGAAATAGTTTCCCGCGAGAGCAGGGTAACAGCCCTTGCGGCAGCAGCCTGGGCCTGGGTTATGGATTCATCAATGCTCTTGGGCGCATGGGCAAGGCCGCACACAAAAACGCCGTCTGTGGCAAAATCCACGGGCCGCAGCTTCACATGGGCCTCTGCAAAGAAGCCGTCTGCGTTCTGGCTTACCTTGTAAAGCTGGGCAAGGGGGTTTTCCTTTTCAGGGGTTATGGCGCTTGCCAGAACCAAAAGGTCGCTTGTCACGGCCATTTTGCGGTTCAAAATGGAATCCGTGAATGAAACCGTGACCCCCTTGTTGGAGTGGGTTACCTCAAAGGGCTTATCAAAGTTGTAGCGCACAAAGACAACCCCTGCCATGCGGGCTTCGCGGTAAAGCTCTTCCCGCAGGCCGTAGGGCCTCATGTCGCGGTAAAGGACAAAGACCTTGCGGGCCGGGTTTTTCTTTTTGAGGGCCAGGGCGTTCTTGATGCTCTGGGTGCAGCAGACCTTTGAGCAGTAAGGCCTTTCCGGAATGCGCGAGCCAACGCACTGCACAAAGACTGCGCTGTTGACGCTGTTCAAAGAGTCCGGGTCTGTAACCATGCGCTTTTCCAGCTCAAGGCCGGTCACAATGCGCTTGTCAGCCCCGTATTCGTACGAATCCGGCACAAGCTCGCTTGCTCCGCAGGCCACTATGGTGACACCGTGGACAAGGGTCTGGGCCTTGCCATCTGTTGAGATGGTGGTTTTGAAGTTGCCCACAAAGCCATCCACCGCTGTTAAGGATGAGTTGGTGAAAACCTCGATGAGGGAGTTGTTGTTCACCTCTGAAATGAGCTGTTTGAGATATGCCTGAATGTCCTCATCCCGCCAGGTGCGGGAAAGGCTTCTTGCCTGGCCGCCAAGATGAGCGCTGCGCTCGACAATATAGGTTTTGAAGCCCTGGGTCGCCAGCATACGGGCAGCTTCCATGCCTGCCACGCCGCCGCCTATGACAAGGGCGTTCTGGTCAATGGTGAGAACTGGCTCGCTCAATGGCTGGAGCAGGGCCGCCTTGGCCACGGACATGCGGACAAGGTCCCTTGCCTTGGCTGTGGCTTTATCCGGCACATCCTTGTGCACCCAGGAGTCCTGGTTGCGGATGTTGACCATTTCAAAGAGGTATTTGTTAAGACCAGCGTTGGAGAGGGTTTCCTGAAAAAGCGGCTCATGGGTCTTGGGCGTGCAGGCTGCAACCACGATGCGGTTCAGCTTCTGCTCCGCAATGATCTTTGCCATCTTGTCCTGGGAGTCCTGGGAGCAGGAGAAGAGGTTTTTTTCCACATGAGCGACATCCGGCAGTGCCTTGGTGTATTCCAGAAGGTTTTCCATATCCACAACGCCCGCAATGTTGGTGCCGCAGCAGCACAGAAAAACACCGATGCGGTTGGCCTCGCCCCGTACATCGGTCTGGGAGGGGATTTCCACTGTGCGGGTGAGCGTTTTGCGGGCAGGGGACAGCAGATTTCCGGCAACACCAGCAGCAGCCGAGGAATCAATTACCGATGAGGGGATGTCCTTGGGGGCTGCAAAGGCTCCGCACACAAAGATGCCCGGCTGGTCAGTCTCAACAGGGTTGAAGCTGTTGGTGGCGGCAAAGCCGTAGCGGTCAAGGCTCACTCCCAGCTTGGCCGCAAGCTCCCGGCCTTGTGCGGTGGTGGTCAGGCCAACGGAGAGCACCACAATGTCAAAAGCTTCCTCCTGGCGCGCACCGGTGTCATCCACATAGCGCAAAAGGGGCTTGTTGTCAGAGCTTTTATCAACCGTGGCCAGCTTTGTCTTTACAAAGCGAACGCCATGCTCATCTTTGGCGCGGTTGTAGTAGCGCTCAAAATCCTTGCCAAAGGTGCGCACATCAATATAGAAAACCGCTGTATCAAGGAATTCCTTGGAGTGCTCCTTTGCCAGCATGGCCTCTTTTACCGCATAGGTGCAGCAAACAGCCGAGCAGTAGCCCTTGTCTCCAAGATGCTCATCCCGCGAGCCTACGCACTGAATCCAGGCTATCTTCTTTGGCTCCTCGTGGTTGCTGGGCCGCACAAGATGTCCGCCGTAGGGGCCGGAAGCTGAAAGGATGCGCTCGAACTCCAGGCTGGTCACAATATCGGGATTTTTTGCATATCCGTAGGTGTCGTTTGTGGCCGGATCGAATGCCTTTGTGCCCTGGGCAAGGACAATGGCCCCCACATTGAGTGTGCGGCCCTTTTTCTTGTCCTTGTAATTTATGGCTCCGGTGGGGCATTTCTTTTCGCACAGGCCGCACTTGCCCTTGAGCAGCTTCAGGCAGTAGCGGTCGTCAATGGCATACTTCAGCGGCACTGCCTGGGCGTACTTCACATAGATGGCCTTGCGCTTCACAAGGCCGCTCTCATACTCGTTATCCACCTTGGCAGGGCATTTTTCCGTGCAAAGCCCGCAGGCAATGCACTTGCTCATATCCACATACCTGGGAAACTGGGTTATGGATACGGAAAAGTTGCCCTTTTCGCCAGAGATTTCATCAACTTGTGAAAGCGTCAACAGCTCGATGTTTGTGTGCCGGCCGACCTCGACCAGTTTTGGTGAGATAATTCACATCGCGCAGTCGTTGGTGGGAAATGTCTTGTCCAGTTGGCTCATCATTCCGCCAATGGAGCTTGTGCGCTCCACCAGATAAACGAAATAGCCTGAATCTGCAAGATCAAGGGCTGCCTGCATTCCCGTAATGCCGCCGCCAACAACCATCACCGAGCCGATAAGGTCCTTTGCCATGACCTTCTCCTTTCAAAAAAACAAATTGTCTCCAGACAATTAAAAAGCCTGTTTATTGTTCTACTCTTCCAGCATTTGGGCCAGGTTGGAAATATCCAGTTTGTTTGCTGCAAGGCCCAGTTTTTGTGCATCTATACCCATTGCAAGGCCAAGAAGCTGCGGAAAGAGTATGCTTGGCACGGCTGCCTTGCCGTTGTTTGCTGCTGTGCGGGCCTGTACGCTGTCGAACTGGAGCTGGCACCAGGGGCAGTTGGATACAATGCACTTTGCCCCGGAATTGCGTGCGCCGGAAAGCTTTTTTTCCATGAGCGAGGCGGAAAGGCCGTCTTTGTAGCCCATAAGAGGGGCGCCGCAGCATTCCAGCCGGTTTTCCCATTCCACGGGGGATGCCCCGGTGCAGGAAACAAGGTTGTTGCACAGAACAGGGTTCAGCGGGTCGTCAAAGCCTGTTATGCGGCTGGGCCGCAGGGCGTGGCAGCCGTTGTGAACAGCAACATCAAGACCTGCAAACTTTTTGACAACAGCCTTTTTGATGTTGTTGGCGCCAACCCAGTCGTGCAGGGCGGTTATAAGATGAACCACCTGGGTTTTGCCTTTGTATTCAAGGCCAAGGGGCGCAAGTTCCTTGTTGATTTCGTCGGCCAGAGCCGCGTCATTGGCCAGGGCGTGCTGGGCGTGCTTGAAGGAGCCGAAACAGCACTGGCACAATACCAGGGTGTCCATGTCCCCTGCCTCGGAAAGGGCAAGGTTTCTGGCCGCAGCCAGAAGCCAGGTCTTGCGGTCGGCTGTCTTCATGGGATAGCCGCAGCAGGCGTAATCGGCAATGTCAACAATCCCCACGGAGAGTTTTTCCAGCACCGCACGGGCGGCGCTTTCATACTGGGGAACCCTGGCCGGTATGTTGCATCCTATAAAAAGAGCGTATTCCATTTTATTTTGCTTCCTTATGACCGGCAAAAGCGTTAGGCTGCCTTCTTGCCACCTTTTTTCTGCTCCAGGTTTTTGGCTGCAAGGTTCTTGAGGCTGTAAAGAACATCGGCCACATCAACCTTTTGCGGGCAGTTCTCCTGGCACTGGTAGCAGGTCACGCATTCCCATATCATGGCTGCCCCGCTTGCCATCTCATCCTGGCCCATTGCCAGGCACAGCATTATCTGGTGGGGCACAAGCCCAAGCCGCTTGCCGGGGTCCTCGTAGTTACCCGCAACCGGGCACACGGTGGTGCAGGTCTGGCAGCCAAAGCATGAGGCAAAGGTGGGGTCAAGGGTTTTGGCTGATTGGCTGCCAAGCTCCACCACGGCATCCTGGGCCATCAGCTCATCAAAGCGGCCTGCAAGGTCGGCCTGGGCCTTTTGCACAGGCTCGCCGTAGGCATCTGCCGACAGTTTATCGCTGTTCAGCCCTCTGAACCACGAGAGGGGCGAAAGCAGATTGGCCTTGCCTGCGCCTTTTTGAATCACATCCTCGCGCACGGAGAGCCACAGGCGCTTAAGCTCGATGCCTGAAGGACATACCACTGTGCAGCGGTCGCAGTTGGTGCATACGAGCATACCTTCGGTGATGGCGTCCATCTCCTGTTGGGAGAGCTTTCTGCCCCATGCGAATTTTTTGAGGAACTGCATTTTTTCCGCAGGCAGTATAAGGGGATTGCCCGTAGCGTAATAGCCCATCATGGCAGAGCAGGTGAGGCTGCAAGTGCCGCAGTGGGTGCAGGCCTCAAGCTCAAGAAGCTGCTTTGTGGCAAGGTTTGCAGGCTTTGATTCATCGCCCATGACTGCGTTTGCCACAAGCGATGCGGGTGTTGAAAATATGTGCAGCATTTTGGAAAAGGGCAGATAGGCAAGGCCCAAAAGACAGGCAAGAACATGAATCCAGTAAAGGATGTGAGGTGCGTTTGCCCTGTCCAGAGGCCCGGCTATGGGCGAGAGGATTTTGGCTGTGACATAGCCTGCTGGCGCCCATTTGTTTGAAACATGGCAGCTTGCACAATAGGTTTCATTGGCATGGAGGCCTTCGGTGAGCATCTCCTCATCAAAGGGGGCCTTAAGCCCCGGAACTTTCAGGCCATAGTATTTCGACCAGTAGGCTTCAAGGCCCTGCACTTCAATCTCGTCATATTCAGGACTCAATCCGGCCCAGTTTTCCACCATGTCCATGAAAACCCGCTGGGAGGTCATTTTGGAGCCTTCCAGCACAAGCCCGGAAAGAATGATGAGCGCCACAAGCCCCAGAGCGTAATAATCCTGCCCGTTGGTCTTTAGGCGGGGCACCTTTATTATAAAGCGCCGCGCAAAGGCTATGCAAAGCCCAACAAGCACCATAACCCCGGCCACATTCCGCAGAAAAAGCCAGGGGTTTAAGTATGCCTCACCCGGATTTGCAAAATAGATGGCCAGCGCATGAAAGACAAGCAGATACATAAACCCGTAAAAAATGAGCATATGCATTGCCCAGCGGGTGAAGCTCTGCTTCAAGATGCGCAGTTGAA
>JASEHB010000122.1 GCA_030018745.1 Desulfatibacillaceae bacterium
GGTTCCAGGGAGGCAGAGCAAGGCGCGCAAACGAGAGGCGAGGGAGTGTACTTTTGGCATATCAGCTCAACAAAGCCTCCGCCAAACGGTCAGGGCGGTCAGGCGTACAGGGCGGTTCCAGGGAGGCAGAGCAAGGCGCGCAAACGAGAGGCGAGGGAGTGTACTTTTAGCATATCAGCTCAACAAAGCCTCCGCCAAACGGTCAGGGCGGCCAGGCGTACAGGGCGGTTCCAGGGAGGCAGAGCAAGGCGCGCAAGCGAGAGGCGAGGGAGTGTACTCATAACATATCAGCTCAACAAAGCCTCCGCCAAACGGCCAGGGCGGTCCCAGGGAGGCGTGGGCAAGGCGCACTTTGCGAGAAAGGAGGGAGTGTACTTATAGTACATGACCGACTTTCGAGCGAAGTGCAACACAGCCCACGCCTCCCTGGGACCGCCCTGTCAATAGGGTATTGCAAGCGCATTACTCATCCCCTCCCCTGTCATGGCGGCGGCAAAACCCCCCAGGCCCCAAACTGCCTGTAATAGACTGAAGCTATAAATCCTGATAACACCCGAATCTGGCCGGGCTTTTTCCTGTTTTCCCTTCATCATCCAAAACGCGAGGTTTTAAAAAAATGTCTGTCCCTCTTGCTGTAACCATTGGATCAGCCCTTTTGGGCACAGCCGGATCAATTCTTGCCGGAGACGCCCAGGCCGACGCAGCCCGGCGGCAGGCCGAGCTTTATGATCGCCAGGCTGCCTATATAAACGAAAAAACCGACTGGGAGCTGGCTGTTTTAAATGAGAGCTTGAACCGCGAGCTGGCCATTCTGGATGCTGGCCGCGCAAATGAGTTTGCAGCCCAGGCCAGGCGCAAAAAGCTTTTGGCAGGCACGGCCATCTCCCGCATTGGCAAGGCTGGCGTGCGCACGGAGGGCAGCCCCCTGGATGCGCTGGCCTCATCCATTGCTGTTGTTGAGCAGGACATGGCGGCCATGCGCTTCAATGACAGCATGATCCGTGAATCCATGATTCGGGCCGTGCGCCTTAAAAGCGAGGCTGCGCGCATGGCGCAAAAGTATTCGGTGATGAGCGCGGGCATGAGCGCAGACGCCATGAGGGCCTCGGCAAGCGATATTTCCACGGCTTCGCTGATAAGGGCGGGGAGTACGCTGCTAGGACATGTAGGAGACTACTACCTTACAAAGTGAGGGGCGGTCCCAGGAAAACGATAGCTGCGTTGCGCTTCGCCTCGGAATTTCGGTCACATACTATGAGTATGCTCCCTCATTCCTCGCAAAGCGCGCCTTGCTCTCCTTTCCCTGGAACCGCCCTGTACGAAAGGTGGTTGAAAAGAAAAAAACCACAGCTTACTGGAACCGCCCCATACGCTGGCCGGGTGAAGGGAAAACCTTGGAGGCGGACGCAATCGGAATAACGGCCCATTGTTGGGACAGGCTTTGCTATCCCAACCTTCAATCCGGCCCTGCAAATATTTTGACCACTTTTTTTATGAAAGGCATTTTAAAATGCTCACAATTCCTTTGGAGCAAAACCGGGTGCAGATTATCGGCCCGTCTGCGCCAACAGCGCCCTCCCTTCCACAAAACCCCTTTGCTTCCGTAAGGGTGACTGCTGCCGGAGAGGAAACCGGCTTTGCCCTCATGGGCCTTGGCAGCCAGACCCGCAGGCTGTCGCGGGACCTGCTTATTCTGGCGGCCCGTGCAGAGGAGCGCAAGGACGCCCTTATTGTGAATGAAAAAATTGACACCCTCTCCCAATCCAGCCTGGATTTGGAAAAAACGCTGCATGAGCATTTTCGGGGCGGCCTTGCCATAGACAATGTTACAAGGCAGGGGCTTTCCCAGTTTGACGCAATGGCCCAGGAGCTTTCCGGCCAGCTTGAAAAACCCCGCCAGAAGGAGCTTTTTACCCGCCAGGCCAAAAACATGAGGCTCCTTTTTGCAAGGGACCTTGCCCGCTACGAAGCGGGCCAGCAGGCCCTTCACGAAGAGACCGTTATAGCCAGCACCCGCAGCGGCCACCTGGAAAAGGCAAGGCTTTTGGGCCAGAGCAGCGATGCGGATGGTTTTGAAAAACTCCTGCCCATTTTTGACGAGACCATTGCCAGGCAATTTGCGGGCCTTGTGCCGGACGCTGCCCAGCGGGAGTTTGAGGCATTGGCCCGCAGGCACTTTTTGGAATCCATGAGCCTTGCCGACCCCCAGCAGGCAGCCAGGCTTCTGGATATGCCCGCCATTGCAGGCAGGGGCTGGGATGAGATGCGGGAGAGCCTGGGGGGCAAGCCCTTGCTCTGGCGGCACATTGTGGACAACCTGACCGTGCAGGGCATTGAAAACCTGGCCAAAGACGACCGGCTCAAGCAGGAAGCGGCTGCAAACGCCAAGGCAAAGGAACTTGAACACAAACTGCGCCTTGGCCTTGAGAATGTCGCCATTACAGGCCGGTATTCAGAGGAGAGCCGCCAGGCGGTTGATGAGCTGGCAGCCCTTGGCGGAAACCATGCTGAAAATGCCAAGGCCTGGAAAAGCCGCTTTTCCCATGGCATGGAAATCTGGAGCAACCTGGCAGACAGCCAGCAACTTTCCTTTGCCGAGCGTTTTGAGCGGCTGGAAAAGCTGATGCCCGGTGAAGATGACCCGCATTTTGAAGATAAAAGTGCTGCATATTTTGCAACCGCCTTACGGCTTGAAGCGGATTTTGCTGTTTTCCAGAATGACCCGGCAGGCTATGCCCAGAGACTTCTTGAAGAAAATCAGGATGCAGAGGCTTTTGCCGCCCTGCCGCTGGCAAACAGGGTTGAGCAGATCGTTGAACTGCAAAAAACGCTGGGCAGAAAAGAGCCGCTTGTGCTTTCCACAGGTTACAAGGAGTTTTTCTGGGATAATTTCAACTCCGGGGATGCACAGGCCAGGTCACAGCTTCTTAACGACCTTAAAGCATATGGGCAATACCAGCACCAGGCCTGCCAGGAGCTGGCCCTGCCGCCAACTTACAGCCTTGCCGCCACTGTTGACCGTTATCTGGCAAAGAGCATAGTTGCAGCCTACGATGCAGCGGTCAAAGGCTCCGGTCGCAGAGCCTATGAGCTGGCCCACGAGTCATGGCCTGCTGCTCCCGCCTTCTGGTATCCCAACAAAATGGGCGGCATTTTAAGCCTCCTCGCCCAAAAAACCCGCAATGCCCAGTACACGGTGATGGCAAACGACTTTTACCGGGCCTTTGTGGAGCTGACCCTTCAGACGGGCGACTACCAAAGGGCGGAAAATGTCATGTTCCAGCACCTTGAGCTGGTGAACCGGCAGGATATTCTGCTGGGCTGGATTCCCCAAAAGGAAATCAACAGAACTTCCGATAGCATAGTGGAGGTTCTCAAACAGAGAAGAGAGTTTGCAGCCAAAACAATCGCCAGTCAGCCCTCAAGGGGGGAGGAGGCCGAAAGCTTGAGGAAAAACGGCTTCTTTGTGCCTTCTGCAAGGGGCGATTCCTTTTTGCTAATTCATCCGGATTCCGGCACTGCATTCAGCCTGCCCGGCGATGACAAGCCCTTTGAGGTTACCCTTAAATACCTTGAAAGCATCATCCCTGCAAAAGGCAATGAAAGATTTGTAACCGCGCCAGCCCCATAAAGGCCCGGCTTTGGCAGGCGCAAAATCGCAGAATATGCCCCTTAATCCAAGGAGCTTTCCATGACCATGTATTCGCCCGGCCCCTTCACCAGCAGGCCCGAAGAAATTGAGCTGGCCCATGCAAACCGCTATATCAGCCCCCATGAATATCTCTGGGCAAGAGCCGTGCATAGCTGGGAGGAAAATCTGGCCTCCCTGTTTTACCGCTCTGCCAGGTCTTACATTGGCCTGGAAGACAAGCAGGCCCGCCAGGACTTCTTGAGAAGGCGCCAGCTTCGCCAGGAAATGATAAGCCGCTTTGACAGCTCAAGGGGCTATGACCGTTTAGGCTGGGCAGTCGCATTTGCCTCAAACCTTGCAGATCCGGTGGGCATCATCCCCTTTGTGGGCATCGCAGGCAAGGCAACCCTATTGGGACGGGCGGGGATAAAGAGCGTAAGCGCTGCAACCCGTTCAGGAAGGCTTCTGTCCGGCGCACTTACAGGCGCAGCGGATCATGTAATGGGCGAGGGCCTTGCCGCCGCCTTTGCAGGCGACCAGCTTGCTGATATCAATATGCCTGTGGGCAGCCAGGCCTGGAAGGATCGCCTTTGGACAGGCGCAGTATCAGGCGCAGCTTTCGGCGGCCTGTCAGCAGGCTTTCCCCGCAGGCCCGATTCTGTATCCATATCCAGCCCAAGCAGCCGCCAAAAATTAAGGCCGGGCTTTGGCCTTCCCGTCTTTGGCGGGCCGCACACAGGCCTGGCGGAACAAGCGCCTCTTGAACAGGGCGAACACTCCGGCCCGCCGCCTCACATCGGGTCGGGCCTTGGGCTTGGCAAGGCCCTTTGGGACATGGAAAGGGGCCGCCCCGTAAGCGTTTCGCTGGCAATGACAGAGTGCCGTATGCCCCAGGCCCTGCACGCCGCCCCCATCTGGGACAGGGTTGAGCACAGGCCCACCCTTTACGGCTCGGCCCTCCATTATGCTGCCCATGCCAATATTCAATAGGACAACAAACCACTTTAAGGGAAATATCCATGCAAATTCCTGCCGCCCTCTCCTCTCCCACCCTTGAAAATCTTGCCAGCCGCCTTCTTGCCCTGGACATTGAAACCCTTGTTCGCTGCCCGGCCCACCAAAGGCAGAATGCCCTTGCCATGCAGCAGGCCAGGCTTTCAAAATGGGCGCGGGAGAAAACCCAAATCGCCATCGCAAGCCGCCAGGCCTGCCAGGAAAAATCCGCCATCCTTGCCGCCCAGCTTGGCAAATTTCTTGATGAAGGCAAAAACCCTGCAAGCGCCCTGGAGGAAATTTTTTACGGCAGCAGCTTCAACATGGGCAAGGCTGGCAGCCAGCCTTCTGTGGCGGCCCTGGCCCAAAGCCGCACAGCCCTGTGGATAAAGGCGCTTGAAAGCGCTCTTGGTCAATCTGAAGCAAGCGGCCCCTTTGTGCCGGATGCTGCGCTTCTTCTGGAAAAAGGCATGGAAGGCTGTTTTGATTTGTTTTTCCGGCATCAGCCTGCGGGCAAAAGCAGGGCCTTTTCAAACAAAAGGGAAGCGCTGCCTGCCCAGGATGGCGCTGCCCCGGAAGACAAGATTACCGCCAATGCCGCAGAAATGATGGCCCAAGCCCTTTTTGAGCTTTTTGGCGAAATTTACGGGGATTTGGCCCAAACAGGCCTTGACACGGGCGCCGGATGCAGCCAGGGCATTGCACCGCCTCCGGTTGCTCTTGACCCGGTGCTGCTTTGCGCCCTTGGTTTTGATGCCTTTGCCCAGGATGCGTTAGAGCTTGTGGATGCAGACAAGACCCTTGGCCCCGGCGGCGCAGCGGGCATTGCCGGGCATTTTGCAGCCCTTTTCCCTGTTTTGAGCAGCAGGCTGCGCGGCCAGGAGCTTGCTGTTGCCCCCCTGCACTTTCCGGATGCCAAGTCCTGGCTTCATTTCCTTGCAGCATATTCCTCCGGCTCAATATTAAGGGCCGGGGTGGAAAATCTCTTTTTCTTTGCCAGGGCCGCAGCCCTTGCCCAAACAGCCGGGCCTTTGCCTGTGCAGGCCTTTGAGCAGGCTGCTGCAACGCTCAACAATCCGGCCATCAACCCGGCGGATGCCCGCAAAAAAGCCGTTGCCGCGCTGCCGGAAAACTGGTTTTCCGCCATCCCCTCATCAGAGGGCATTTTGGCACGCTCTTGCGGCCACAAAGCCCTGGCAGCCTTATGCCCCTCCGGTGAGGCTTTGGCCAAATCCTCATGGCTTAAGGCCATAACTGAAAAAGGCAAAAAGCCGGAAAACGGCCCAGCAGAGCTTTTAAAGGCAGCAAAGGATGCAGCCGGGCGCTTTTCTTCCGAAGATTCCCCGCGCTATTGGCTCTGCCTTGACACGGCCCTGACAGAAATAATCCAGTCCCATGCAGGCCTCATGCACGCCAAAGACGCCCTGCCCGGCGACCTTTCCGCAATTCTTGATTCTTCCTGCCGCATCCTTGGGCCGCTTGCCTGGGCGCGCACCCTTTCTGCTGCCTGCGCCAGGTCCTTGTGCGCAGACATGGCCTTTTGCCTTGTGTACAAGGGCGGCCTGGACAGGCAGATTGCTTCTGCGCTCAACAGGCTTGGAATGGAATCGGTTGACCCGGCATATCTTGCCGGTTTTGTCAGCCGCGAGGCAGACAACACAAACTATCTTCTGCCCGAAAACCTTGCACCTGCCCCTGCTGCCGCCCTTCGCACCTTTCTGCTGGCAGGAGTCGGCCTTGCTGCAGAAGGCTCTAACGGGCCGCGCCCTTCTCCGGCTGGCGCGGCCATGAATTTTCTGCTGGCGCTTCCGGGCGCGCCCTGGGGGGAGAATGCAGCAAGCCCACTGAATATGGACGCCCAGCTTCCCGGCCCCGGAGGCCTGGCCCGCTTTATTGCAAACCTGCCCCTTTTGGCCTGGCTTAAAACCTGCGCCCAAAAACTGGCCGTAGGCAGCGACCCGCCAAGCCCGGCAAATGAAAGCACATGGACAAGGGCTGCAAACCTTTCCGGCGCAACCGGCCTTTATGCAGACTGGCTTTTTGACCGGCTCAAAAACCTGGAAACAGGCCCGACAAGCGCCCATGCCCTGCTGGAAACAGCCCTTGCACTTGCCAAAAATCAGCCCCAGGGCCAAAAAACCTTTGTGAAGGCAATTGAGCAAACGCCCTTTGTGAACCTGAACTATGCCAAAACAGCCCTGGACTGGAGCATAGCCAGCGTGTGAAAAAGCCTACAAAATTAATGGAAGGCCCAATGCAGCAAATTCATGGGAAGATCCCTGTGGTCGCAATGCAGCAGGGTCGGGATAAGAATTTGAACATAGGTTTTCCTTGCAGGCTCTTGATAATTTTAATGTTTTCGATTTAAATATCCAATTATAATAAGATGCCTTGGCTCGCTTTGGGCTTGACAAGCATCCCACACAACGCA
>JASEHB010000123.1 GCA_030018745.1 Desulfatibacillaceae bacterium
GGAAGAAATATCTTTGGGGCAGGGGGGAAGCTTTTCCCAAAGAAAAATTGACCGGCAGGATGCAACTTGCTATCAAATTGACTGCGCGCCCTTTGCTTTGGCGCACAAATAAAGGGGGTTTAAGGCAATGAAGGAATTTTTTCTCGTAAAGCCGCTGGATGAGGTAAGGGCCTTTGCAGAGCTTTTTAGGCCTGTGGGAGAGGAAGTTGTACCCCTGGAGCAGGCCTGGGGCCGGGTTATTGCCCAGGATATTTTATGCCAGGACCCGGTGCCGCCCTTTGCCCGCTCCACAATGGACGGTTTTGCGGTAGCAGCGCGCTCCACATTTGGGGCCAGCTTTTCCAATCCCTGCCAGCTTGCTGTTGTGGGTACGGTTCCCATGGGCCGGGCTGCTGACTTTGGCATAGGACCGGGCCAGGCTGCCAGAATTTCCACAGGAGGAATGCTGCCAGCAGGCGCAGATGCAGTGGTCATGGTGGAGCACACCGAGACCATTGATGACATAACCATTGAGGTTTACAAGAGCATTGCCCCAAAAGAGAATGTTACTCTTGCAGGCGAGGACATTGCAGCAGGCCAGATTGCCCTTGCAGCAGGCACCCGCATAAGGGCGCAGGAAGCGGCTCTTCTTGCAGCGGTGGGAGTTTGCGAAATTCCGGTTTTTTTGCGGCCTGTTGTGGGCATCCTCTCCACAGGCGATGAGGTTGACCCTCCCAGTGCACCCCCCGCGCCGGGCCGCATTAGGGACATGAACACCTATGCTCTTTGCGGCCAATGCCTTGGTGTCGGCTGCACGCCCCTTGTCCTTGGCATAGCACCTGACAGCGAGGAGCCTCTTTTCACGGCGATAAGCCAAGCCCTTTCCCGCTGCGACATTCTGCTTTTGTCCGGCGGAAGTTCTGTTGGCGCACGGGACTTGGCTGTGGGCGCCATTTTAAAATGCAGCCAGGCCAAAATTCTTGCCCACGGGGTTGCCATAAGCCCAGGCAAGCCCACAATTGTGGCCCAGGCTGGCCCCAAGCCCATAATAGGCCTGCCGGGCCATGTCGTTTCTGCAATGGTGGCCTTTGAGGTGGTGGCAAAGCCTTTTCTGCAAACGCTTGCCGGGCTTGGCGGCCAGCAGGCCCCTGTGCCTGTCAAGGCAAGGCTTGCGCGCAATCTGGCCAAAAAAAAAGGCCGGGAGGAATTTGTCCGGGTCAGGCTTGTTGCAAAAGATGGAGAGATTGTGGCCCATCCCATACTTGGAAAATCCGGCGAAATCCGCACCATGATTGCAGCGGACGGATTATTGAGAATTCCGGCAAATGACGAGGGAATGGAAGCCGGTGAGCAGGCATTTGTCCTGCCCCTTACTTGATGTCGGCCTTCAACCGGCTGATTTTTCCATATTTTGAAACTTATAACCCCCTTTTGCCTGGGCAAGGAAAACAAAAAAACCCATGAACAAGCGCCGTGTTTACCTTAAAATGAAGACCCGCCGGGAAGCTCTTGATCTGCTCATGGACTACTGCGACAGCTTTGGCAAACTCAATTTTGAGACAGTCGCCACAACTGACGCTGTTGGCCGGGTGCTTTCCCATCCGGCCTTTGCAAAGGTTTCCTCCCCGGCCTGCCATACGGCTGCAATGGACGGAATCGCTGTGCGCTCTGCCGAGACATTCGGAGCAAGTGAGTCATCCCCCCTTGACCTGGCCCAAGGGGCGCAGGCCGTGTTTGTGAACACCGGCAATGCCATGCCCCAGGGCTTTGATGCAGTTGTGATGATAGAAAATGTGCAGCACAACGAGCAGCAGGCAAGTTTCAGAATAGAGGCGGCTGCCCACCCCTGGCAGCATGTGCGCCGTGTGGGGGAGGACATTGTTGCAACCCAGATGCTTTTTCCAAAATCCCACAAGGTTTCGCCAACCTGCATCAATGCCCTTCTCACCGGCGGGGTTTATGAAGTAAGGGTCTGGGAAAGGCCCAGGGTGCTTGTCATTCCCACAGGAGATGAAATTGTTGACTGGCAGGATGCCTGCAAAAAAGGCCTGGGGCCGGGCATGGTGGCCGACTCCAACTCGTGGACCCTTTGCAGCCTGGTGGAAAAGGCCGGGGGAAAAGCCTTGCGCGAAAAAATTCTGCCCGATGACTTTGCCCTTATCCGCAACAAGGTTGAATCTGTTTGTGACGGAAGCTATCACGCGGTGCTTGTTCTGGCAGGCTCATCAGCAGGCAGCGCAGATCACACGGCCAATGTGATAGAAAGCCTTGGCCGCATCCTTGTGCACGGCGTTTCCATCATGCCGGGCAAGCCCCTTGTCATAGGAGATATTTTCGGTGTGCCCATATTCGGCGTGCCGGGCTATCCGGTTTCCGCCATTGTGGCCTTTGATGAGTTTATCGGGCCATTTCTTTACAGGCTCCAGGGCATTGCCCCTTCCCCCAGGCCTGTCATGAGAGTTGTCCCCACCCGGAAAATCCCCTCCAGCCTGGGGCTTGAGGAGCTTGTGAGGGTGAAGCTTGGCAGGGTGGGCGGCCAGACAGTTGCAACCCCCCTGCCGCGGGGGGCCGGGTCCATAACCTCTTTCACGGAGGCGGACGGCATAATCCGCATAGAAAAGGATAGTGAAGGCATTCACGCCGGGGTGGAGACAGACTGCGAGCTTTTGGCCAGAGAGGAGGATATTGACCGCACCCTGGTGGTTGTGGGAAGCCACGACAACACCCTGGACCTTATCAAAAACGCTCTGTTGGGCAAGGGTGTGCGCCTGTCTTCCGCCCATGTGGGAAGCATGGGCGGACTTATGGCCGTCAAAAAGGGCATCTGCCACCTGGCTGGCGCCCACCTGCTGGACCCGGAGGACGGCTCCTACAACATAAGCTACATCGCAAAGCATCTGCCGAACATACCCGTGGCCCTGGTTCATCTGGCAGGCAGGGACCAGGGGCTTATTGTGGAAAAGAAAAACCCCAAAAACATAAGGGGGCTGGAAGACCTTGCCCAGCCGGGAATGCGCTTTGTAAACCGTCAGGCAGGCTCCGGCACGCGCATACTGCTGGACTACAAGCTTGAAACCCTGAATCTGGCCCCTGAAAACCTGCCCGGCTACGACATGGAGGAATACACCCACATGGCTGTGGGGGCTGCCGTAAAGAGCGGGGCCGCAGATGCGGGAATGGGCATATTGGCAGCAGCAAAGGCTTTAGACCTTTCTTTTGTGCCTGTGGTGACAGAAGATTACCAGCTTGTGATTCCAAAGATCTACTGGCACACGGAGCAGGTGCAGGCCCTTTTGGAGGTTCTGGCTGATAATGACTTCAAGGAGCAGGTACTGGCCCTTGGCGGCTACCATGTGGAAAGAATGGGGCAGGTCACCTGGATGGAATAGCCGCAAAGGCCTTTTTGGCTGATTTTTTTGCCGCAAGGCTGAAAGTTGAGTTAATTATTTTGCCATGATCAATGCCTTGCGAATACTCCTTGGCCTTTTTGCGGTTTTCTGGCTTTGTGCTGTCGGGTTTGGCCCTGGGGCTTTTGCCGGGCAGGTGGATGAGCCGGACACCTGGTCTGTCAGGAAGGTTCGCATAGAGGGGCTGGAAGAATTGTCTCCAAGGCCCATATTGGCGATTTTGTGGTCAAGGCCCGCCCCTTGGAAGCCCTGGGCAGCTAAACAGGAATACGAGCCGGATCAGGCGGATCTGGATCGGGACAAGATAATAAAGTACCTTGAGGCTCAAGGCTTTTATGATGCTGCTGTAAGCGTGGAAATTGAAAAAGATCCCTCCCGCCAGCTTGTTGATCTCACCTTCTACATTACGGAAGGACCTTTTGTAAGCTATACGCAGGTTGTTTTTGAGGGCAGGGAGAGCCTTCCCCCAAAAATGGCTCAAGAGATTGAAGCCCTTGCCCGCATTGAGCCGGGGCAGCGCCTGGTTGTGGAAAAGTACCAGAGCGCCAAGGCGCGCATGGTTGCTTATCTCAAGAACAACGGCTACCCAAGGGCCAGGGTGGAAGGCTCTGTCAGTGTTTACCTTGAAAGCCATGAGGCCTCGGCAAGTTTCCGTGTAATTCCTGGGCAGTTTTGCGTTTTCGGGCCGGTTTCCGTAAGCTCTCTGGCAGACACCCAGCCAAAGGTCCTGCTCTCGCGCCTTGCCTTTAAACCTGGCCAGGCATACAGCCTTGCAAAAATCCATGAAAGCCAGCAGCGTCTTTTTGCGCTTGGCTATTTTTCCTCTGTATCAATTGAGCCGGAGACATCTGCAATGGAGCAGCCCGGCTGCGGCTTTCCGGACTCGCCCTGTAGCGTACCCATGACCCTTTCGGGCAATTACCGCAAGTTAAGGGGGGTAAAGGTGGGCATAGGCTACGGAACACAGGATCAGTTGCGCTTTCAGGCAAGCTGGAGCCACCGCCATGTGGCGGATCTGGGCCAGCGCTTTGAAGTGGGTGTCAAGGCCTCGGCCATAAAACAGAATCTGGAAGCTGTCATGGACTGGCCCTATTTTTTGCGCGGCGACCAGCAGATGAGCAACTCGCTTGGCATAAGCCGGGAAGATGAGGTGAGTTTTGTAGTGCGCAAACTTTACAACCGCTTCACGGTTAACCGGAATCTGGGCGGGCCGTATTTTGTTCAGGCCGGGCATATGCTGGAAATAAACCGGCCCGAAAGCCTGCCTGCTGATGAGCTTTGGGCGGACATAAGAGAAGATGCCAATTATCTTATAAGTTATGGGCGGATAGGCTTTGGCCGGGACACCCGTTCATCTGTCCTGAACCCCAAATGGGGTAGCCTTGTGCAGGGTGGGTTTTCCTATGCAAGCAGCGTGATTGGCTCGGAAATACAGTTTATGCAGATTGATGCCGAAGCCCGCAAGATATGGCCTCTCTGGGGTCGTTGGCTCTTGGCCGGGCGAATGCTTTTTTCATTTATCGAACCTGTTGAGAACACGGATCATATCCCCATATTCAAGCGCCTTTTTTCCGGCGGCAGCCAAAGCGTGCGTGGCTATGCCTACCAGGAGCTTGGCCCAAAGGATGTCTTTGGAGACCCACTGGGCGGCTTGAGCCTGGCGGAAAGCTCCCTTGAGCTGCGTTTTCCCATTTACAGGGATTTGGGCGGGGTTATTTTTACTGATGCCGGATCTGTATTGGCCGATTCCTTTTCCTTTGACTACGGGGCCTTGCGCTATGCAAGCGGTTTGGGCCTGCGCTACGATACGCCTGTTGGCCCTTTGCGCATTGACTGGGGATACCAGCTAAACCCCCAGGACCCCGGCAGGACACATCACCGCTTTTATTTCAGCATAGGCCAGGCTTTTTGATTGGAGCGCAATTCTTGAGGCATCTTGAAATTTTTCAGGGGAATGATTTGAAAAACGGCTTTTCCAGCAAAAAAGAAGCTGTTGGACTGACTCTGCCTAAAGGGTGTTTGTAATGGCAAAAACCTGGAAAAAGCGGCTTCTTCTTGTTCTGGCAAGCCTGTTGGCGCTTATTTTGCTTGTGCTGGTGGCGCTTGTGATTGCCACCTCTTCGAATTTCGTAAAGGGGCGCGTACTAACTGCCGCAAACAAGGCTCTTTTGTCCTCCGGGCTTGAGCTGGACTGGGCTTCCGTGCGGATTTCCCCGGATAGCTCCATCAGATTGAAGGGCCTTTTGCTAAAGCACAGGGGCCAGACCCTTTTTTTCGCGGAAAAAATTGAAGCCGGACCGCTTTTTCCGGGCATTTTTTCAAAATCCGTCCATATTCGGAAGCTTTCTGTCATTGGGCCGGAGATATTTCTTCTGCGCGATGATGAAGGCGTCTGGAGCCTGCCTGCCGGGCCGAAAGACGCGGATGAATCTGATGATGGCAAGCTGCCTGCAGATGGCATTTCCCTGCCAATGATTGTGGACCGCTTTGAAGTAAAAGGCGGAAAGCTTGTTGTTCTTGCCAAAAACAGGGATATGGAGGACTTTGAGGGGAGCTTTGTCTTCGAACTTGCCGGGTCATTGGAAGAGCGCCTTGTAAGCCTGGAAAATCTTTTTGTGCGCAGCGTTGCAAATGATTTTTCCCTTGAGGGTGCAGGTTCGCTGGCTTTTGAGGAGGGTTTTCCCCTGTCCCTGACCCTTGAGGCAGAGGCCCAAAATCTGGAAAAATTTAACCTTCTGGTCCAGGGGATACCCGGATTAAAGGATGTTTCAGTAAAAATCGGGGTGAAGGGAAGCACAAAATCTTTAACAACAGACCTTGTTGCAGGCTTTGCACCTGGCCAGAAGGTGGAGGCCCGCATTAAGGCTGATATTGAGGATCAGAACCTTGATGCTGTGATTGGCTTTAAAAACCTGAATGCAGAGGGCTTTGATCTGGATTTTGCCGCCCTTTTGAATGGCGAGCTTGCTGTATGGTTTGAGGGTTTTGACCTGATGACCGCCAGGGCCGGGCTGGAGCTTGCCCTGGCCGATTCTATGGCAGCGGGCTACACCATAAGCCAGGGCCGCATGGAGGCGGGTTGGAATGCCGGACGCATTGAGGATCTCCTGGCAACAGTTGCAAGCCCCGGCGGGCAGGCGCAATTGAGTGGCCGGGGGGAGATTTCCGGCCTGTTTGACCGGAAAAAGGCAATAGATTTTACAGCAGAGCTTGCTGCAACAGGGCTTGACCCGGCTTTCTGGTCCTTTGGCAGCAGCCCGCCAGGCAGCCTTGGCGCAAATGTTGGGCTTACCTTTGCCAAGGAGCCGGGCGCAGAGCTTAAAGATTTTACTGCAAGCGCCGTGCTTGATGCCGGGCCGGGCTTTGTGGAGCGCATGGCCTTTGAAGGCCTGGCCGCTGCCGGAACCGCCAGCAGCAAGGGTTTTGAAATAAGCCGCTTTGACCTTGCCTTTGAGGGCGGGGCCGTAAGCCTTGGCGGTGCAGCAGACTACAGCCTTGTGGGCAATGCTTTTGTGCAGGCCAAAATTGAAGATTTGTCATTTCTTTCATCCCTTTTTATGGAAGAGCCTCTTTCTGGCTCTTTTAATATGGCATTGCAGGCAGAGGGGAATCTTGCCCGGCCCGGCCTTAATCTTACGGCGGATGCGGCCCATATTCGGACCGGGGAT
>JASEHB010000125.1 GCA_030018745.1 Desulfatibacillaceae bacterium
GGGGTTTACAGCCCGCGCATAGAGGAGGCTTTTTTCAACAAGAAAAAGGTGGCGATTTTAAATTTTGCGGGCTTCAGAGACTTTTACCCGGAGCTTGCGGCTGCAAACCTTAAAAAGCATCCCCTTTTTGAAAAATGCGAAATAGCAACCAACGAAATAAAACTGCCGGAGATTAACGGCAAGGGCAGGGGGGTCAGGGAGCTTCGCTCCATAGACATTGCAAGGTATTTTGATTGCGCAAAAAACCTTGCTCCTGTGGCCGAGCAGATAAGCCGCCTTGGGCAGGGCGCGCAGTTTGTTGCCCTGCCTGCAATTTTGGGCATCAGCAATTACCAGAGCATAAGAAAGAGCCTGGAGGAGATTGCCGGAGCCATAATTTACGAGGTGCCAACCCTGCCGCCATCCATTTTGGGCATGAGGCTTGACGAGGCGCTGAAATCGCGATTTGCCGAGCTTGGCGGGGTTTTGCTTTCCGGCGAGCGGGTTCTTGGCGGGGGCATTGAAAACAGCCGGGTTTTGTCTCTTTGGCTCCAGAGCAGGTCAAAAATATCTGCGGACAATTTTGTGCTGGCAACAGGCAGCTTTTTTTCCGGCGGGCTTGTAAGCCGCCTGGACAGCATAAAAGAGCCGGTTTTCAACCTCAAAATCCTTGCAGACCAAAAGCGGGGCAACTGGTACAACCCGGCCTTTTTATCGGCGGAAAGCCACCCCTTTATGGAATATGGAGTGATGACCGACAGCAGGCTAAACGCCCTGGATGCTTCCGGCAGGGCTGTGGAAAACCTTTTTTGCGCCGGGGCTGTTCTTGCCGGTTATCATCCGGTGAGGGAGCAGTCGGGCCTTGGAGTTGCAATCGGCACGGGCGTTTTTGCGGCAGACAGGATAATTGAGCTGGCAGGCAAATGATAGACCTGGAAAACATAAGCTTTGACCACTGCATAAAATGCACGGTCTGCACGGCATATTGCCCTGTGGCCCGCGCCACGACTGACTACCCAGGCCCCAAGGCCAGCGGCCCGGACACGGAAAGGCTTCGCATAAAAAACCCGGAGCTTATAGATGATTCCCTTGCCCTTTGCTCCAACTGCAAGCGTTGCGAAATCGCCTGCCCTTCAGATGTTAAGATTGCAGACATAATCCAGACCGCCAAAAACAGGTATTCGAAAAAAAGGCCAAATCCCAGGGATTTTTTCATGTCCCGCACGGATCTGGCCGGAAGCCTTGCCACAAGGGCCGCCCCCCTGGTCAACCTCATGACGGGCTTGAAGCCTGCCAAGCGCATTTTCGACAAGTTTATCGGCATACCTTTTGAGCGGCAGATGCCCTCCTACGAGCGGGGGACCTTTCACCAGTGGTTTGACGGCCATGTGAAAAACCAGGCCCGCTTTTCCGAGCAGGCCCTTTATTATACCGGCTGCTATGTAAATTACCTGGATCATAAGCTTGGCATGGATATGGTAAGGGTGGCAAACGCGCTTGGCGTGGGCCTGCGCCTTACAAGGGAAAAATGCTGCGGCGTGCCGCTCATTGCAAACGGCTTCATTGAAAAGGCGCAAAAAAACGCCCGGCACAATATAAAGGCGCTCTCGGCCCAGGTGCAGGGCAAGGCGGACTGCGTTGTCTGCACCTCGTCATCCTGCGCCTACTGCCTGCGCTGGGAATACCCCAACCTGCTGGAGCTGGATAATTCCGGCTATGCGGACAACCTGACCTTTGTTTCCGCCTTTGTGTGGCCGCGTCTGGAAAGGCTTAAACCCGGCGCACTCACCCCGCAGCCCATGAAGGTTGCCTACCACGCCCCCTGCCATCTGGAGCGCCTGGGCGCAGCAGCCTACACCATCGCCCTTCTCCGGGCCATTCCCGGCCTGGAGGTGATTCTTCTCAATTCCGAATGCTGCGGCATTGCCGGAACCTACGGGTTTAAAAAGGAATATTACGATATTTCCCAGGCTGTCGGCTCGCGCCTTTTTGAGCAGATAGACCAGGCTGCCCCGGATTTTGTTGTAACGGATTGTGAAACCTGCAAATGGCAGATAGAGATGAGCACCCCCTACAAGGTGCTGCATCCTGTTTCGCTACTGGCAAGGGCGCTTAAAAAAGGCCCTTAAGGCAGGGAATCCCCCCCCGGCAGGCAACACGCTGCTTTTTGTAATACAGGCTTGTGCTTGGCAAAAGCATCTGTTAAGCATTTTTTTTCTGCCTTACAATGCCTTAAAAAAGCCTGCTGGAAGGAGTAACAGGTATTGAAAATCTTATTCACCACCGCCTATATCGGCAAAGATGGATATTATGACTGGTTCAAGTTCCAGTGCCCGGAACCTTTCCGCCTCACTGCGCCTTCTGTGCTTCATGCAGGGCTGCGCTTCATAAACGCCAACCTGCCCCAGATAGAGATTCTGGAATTTCCCACCTGGCACCAATATATTTCCAAACTGGCCGAGGGCTGGGATGTTGTGGGCTTTTCCTTTTACACCCATGAGACCAACAAGATTGTGGAAATGGCCGATTATGCCCGCAAGGCTGGTGTCTCCACCCTGTGGGGCGGCAATTACGGGGCCATAAACCCGTTTCTGGAAGGCCTGTTTGACCGGGTTTTTACAGGCTATGCAGAATGGGAGCTTGCCGATGTGCTGGGTGTGAAGATTGAGCGGCTGCTTCATCCATCTATGATTGTGCCAATGGGTATCCGTACCCTGCCCTTCAGGGTTCAGAACATGGGGGCGATCCAGACCCAGCGGGGCTGCCCCATGAAATGCGTTTTCTGCCAGACCCCGGCCTTTGCTCCAAAAACCCAGACTGTTCCTTTAGAGTCTTTGGATGAAGTCCTGAAGCACTACAAATCGCGGGGAATAGACTGGATAGCAGTTGCTGATGAGAGCTTCGGGATTGTTCAGGATCACATGGAAAAGTTTCTGGAGCTTGTTAACCACTATGGTTTTTACTGGGCGGTGATGACAAAGGCAGACATTGCCCTAAAGCACCTGGATACCTGGAACCAGACCCGCTTCATGGGCTGTGGCATAGGAATGGAAAGCCTGCATCGGGATTATCTGGATTCCTGGAGAAAGAACCAGACCTGGGACAGCGCCCTCACCTTGCGGGAGCGGCTTTACGAGAGCAACCGCTATTTCTGGGGCTATTACATAATAGGCCACGAGAACGCCACCTACGAGAGCACTTTGGAAGAAATTGAGGTCATGGCAGGCCTGGAGCTTGGGGTAATGCAGGTTACCATACTCACCCCTTTTACAAACACGCCTCTGTGGGATGACCTTGACAGCAAATATGGCATATTTGAAAAAGACTGGTCCAAGTTCGACACCAAGCACCTTGTGTGGAACCACCCCCACATGACCGCAGACCAGCTTCACAAGCTGCGCTGGTATGCCAGCATCCGCCACAACAACCCAAAAGCCTTCGCCAAATTCATCTGGCGCATCTACAACAACTATGCCAGTCATTTGAAGTCCCACGCCAAGGCGCTCAAGCTGGTTTCAAGCTTTCCCATAAAGGCAAACCTGCACCGGAGCACAAGGTGATTTTGCCAGAAAACCAAAGGAAAAGGCTTTTGGAAAAAGGCAGTTTCATACCCTTTCATCGGCCCTGGTTTTCGGGCAAAGAGCTTGCCCATGTTGCTGACGCCGTGAATTCGGGCAGGCTCATGGGGGCAGGCCCCTATGCAGGGCGCTGCGAAAAAATGCTGGAGGCCGCCCTTGGCTGCAAAAGGGTTCTTTGCACCAATTCCGCCACCGCAGCCCTTGAAATGGCCGGGCTTTTGCTTGGCATAGGCCCTGGGGATGAAGTGATTGTGCCCTCCTTTGCCTTTGTATCCACAGCCAATGCCTTTGCCCTTCTGGGGGCCACCCCGGTTTTTGCTGATATCCGGCCAGACACATTCAACCTGGATGAAGAAAAGCTTGAACAGGCAATAACAAAAAAGACAAAGGCCATTGCGCCTGTTCATTATGCCGGGGTTGGCTGCAACATGGAGGCCATAAGCGCCTTTGGCCTGCCGGTTATTGAGGATGCGGCTTTGGGCCTTTTTGCAGCCCTTAACGGGAGGCCCCTGGGGACAATTGGGGATTTTGGCGTTTTTTCCTTTCATCAGACAAAGGGGCTTACCTGCGGCGAGGGCGGGGCGCTTGCCGTAAACAGGGCGGATATTGTCGGGCGGGCCGAGACGGTTTTGCATTTTGGCACGGACCGGGCGCAATATCTTGCCAAAAAGCAGGATTCCTATTCCTGGTGCGAAAAGGGTTCCTCCTTTTCGCCATCCGAGCTTTGCACCGCCTTTCTGCTGGGCCAGCTTGAATCAGTTGACTTTATTCTGGAAAGCCGCAAGGCCCTTTGGCAGGGCTATCACCTGGCCCTTGAAGATGCAGAGAAAAAGGGCCTGGCAAGGCGGCCCGTCATTCCAGAAGGCGCAGTTCACAATGCCTGCCAGTATTGGCTTTTGATGGCGGATGCAAAAAAACGGGATCTGTTTATTGAAGGCATGAACAGGGCCGGCGTGCAGGCGGCAAGCCATTATCCGCCATTGCACCAGACCCCTGCTGGAAAGCGCCTGGGCAGAAGTGTGGGCCACTTGAGCATATCAGAAGACATTGCCGGGCGCATTGCCCGCCTTCCCTTTTGGACGGGCATGGACAAATCAGCGGCAGACAAGGTTATTGACACAACCCTTAAAATCCTTGCCAGACTCTGAAGCAAAGCCCAATCCCCAAAAAGCCGCATTAAAGGCTTGCGCCTTTGCCAATCTGCCGGATAAACTGTGCGCCTGCCCCAAGGGGATTCCCCCCTTGGGTGACGATTTCTTTTTGTGCCTGGCTTGCGGAAAAAATCATGGGCATTCGTTCACACATACGCGCCATAAGCGCGCATCTGCCTGAAAAGGTTCTGGATAACGCTGCCCTTTGCAGGCAGTATCCCAATATCACCCCGGAGCACATTTTAAAGCACACGGGTGTGGCAAAGCGCCATGTTTCAGCACCAAGAGAGTCCGGGCCGGATCTGGCAGGGGCGGCTGCAAAAAAGCTTCTGGCGGAAAACAGCATTGCGCCGGATGAGGTTGACTACCTGCTTCTCTGCTCCATGGAGCCTGACCACAAGGCCCCGTCCACAGCCTGTTTGTGGCAGCACCGGCTTGGTATTCCCACAAGCGCAGGCGCTCTGGAGTTCAACCTGGGCTGCTCCGGCTTCATTTACGGGCTTTCCCTGGCCAAGGGGTTGGTGGAAACAGGCCAGGCAAGAAGCGTGCTTCTGGCAGTGGGCGAAGCCCCAACAAAGGTCATTCATCCGGAGGATGTTCACCTGGCTGTGCTTTTCGGGGATGGCGGGGGCGCTGCCCTGATAAGCGCGGCAGAGGAAAAATCCCCTTCGGGTATAGGCTCCTTTGTGCTTGGCACGGACGGCTCGGCCACAAGCATAAGGGTAAGGGGAGGGGCTGGCAGGGAGCACGCTGACCAGGAATGGATCGACAAATACAAGGCTGTGGGCGGCCTGCCCTGGGGCCGAATGGAAATGGACGGAATGGCGGTTCTGCGCTTTGTTCTTGCCACGGTTCCGGGCCTTGTCGCCAAAACCCTTGAAAAAAACGGCCTTGGCCCGGATGACATTGACCTTTACATATTCCACCAGGCAAACGGCTTTGTGCTTAATACCCTGTGCCGCAAGATGGGCATAAAAAAAGAACGGTTTTTTTCTAACATACAAGACTGCGGCAACACAATTTGCGCCACCATACCAATAGCCATGAGCGCAGCCCTGGCCCAGGGCCGCATAAGGCGGGGCGACAGGCTTCTGCTGGCAGGCTTTGGCGTGGGCCATTCGTGGGGGGCGACAGTTGTCACATGGTAAAAGTTTGGATCAATGACCATGCACGATGACAAAAAAGCCGATTCCCCATGCAGGGAGAGCAAGGGGCATGGCGTGCCGGAAAGCGCCTCAAGCCCTCTGATGAGCGAGCAGGTTTTCCGCTCCAGGCTTGCTGCCTTGTGCAAGGGGCCAATTCAGGTGGATTTCACTTTCAACAGGGCCTCCCTTTTGCGGGCAAGCCTTGTTAGGGGAGTGATAAAAATCCGCATTCAGCACGCTTTCAGGGCGGCAGATGACAACACCTTAAAGGCCCTGGCGGATTTTGTGCAGAAGCCTGAAAGCTCAAGCCAGGCCATTCTTAAAGGTTTTGTGCAAAGCCGCAGTGAGCTGATTTGCTTTTTTGCGGAAAAGGCGCAATCCGGCCAATGCGCCCAGGTTGAGTATGTGCCTGAAAAACTGTTGAATGGCAGGGAGTTAAAGCCCCAGGGCCGCCACAAGAACCTTGAGAAAGTGCTTGCAAAGGTGGCTGATGATTACAGGCTGGATGCCAAAGGCATAGGCATTTTCTGGAGCCAGGGCAGGGAGATTGCAGGCCCCAAAAGGCGCTCCATCCGCTTTGGCAGCTTCAACTCAAAAAACCGCACAATCCGCATTCATCCGGTGCTGGACAGCCCGGTCGTGCCGGATTTTTTTATTGAGTTTATTGTGTATCACGAGCTTTTGCACGCAATCTTTCCGCCGACTAAAAAGCCGCAGGAGAGGCGCAGCATCCACACCGGGCAGTTCAAACAAAGGGAAAGGCTCTTTGCCCGCTATGATGAGGCAATTGCCTTTGAGCGCAAGTTTGCGCGGGAAAAACTTGGCATGAAAATCAAGTAGCCATGAGCCAATCAGGGTCAGCGCATTTGAAAAAAATAAAACCAAAAACAAAAGGGGCGGTTTTAGGGTCGTCATTTAAGGCTCACGCGCACAAAGCAAGCCCCAATAACAGCCTTTTGCGCGGATTGCCGCTTTTTTTAAGACAAGGCCGCAAGCTGGCTGCTTTGTATATTTTCGTGTTTTTCGTGGTTAATAAATGCTTCTTTCTTCTTCATTTCCAAGGGCCAAAGCGCGTAGCGCGTAGGTTGGGATAGCGCAGCCCAAGGCAAGCAAAAGCCCAACAAAACTTTTGCGCTGGACGGCAATGGAATTAAAAGCAAAAACAGCTTGTTGAACC